>DASSDE010001013.1:0-3368 GCA_035697365.1 Kribbella sp.
CGCGGGCGAGTACGGGTACGACCTCGTGTACTTCGAACGGATGGCCGGCGCGGTCGACTGCCTGCAGGTCGACGTCAGGCGCTGCGGCGGTGTCACCGAACTGCTGCGGATCGCGGCCGTGGCGGAGGCGCATGGCCTGCAGGTCTCGGGGCATTGCGCTCCTGCGCTGCACCTGGCCGCGCTGGCCGCCGTACCGAATCTCCGTCACCTCGAGTGGTTCCACGACCACACCCGCATCGAATCGATGCTGTTCGACGGCCTGCCGGACGCGGCCGACGGCAGTCTGACTCCGTCAGGCTCCCCCGGCAACGGCATGACTTGGCTTCCCTCGGCGGCCGCGACGTACCGCGTGACCTGAGGCGACGGTCAGGGGCGCGGCCAGAAGCCGATGCGGATGTCTGCGTGGTTGAAGGTGGTGGGCATCGGGCCGGTGAGTTTGGCGCGGGTCGTGGGGTCGACGTCGATGGCGTACTTCGTGGCGACGTGGCTGACGGCTGTGCTTGTGGTGAGCAGGACGACGTTTCGCCCGGGGCAACCGGCCGGGCCCTCGCTGAACGGGAGGATCGGCCACGGCCCGTCGGTGCGACCGTCCAGCCAGGCGTCCGGTTCGAAGCGATGGGCGAAGTCGAGTTGTTCGTCGTCGCGATGGAACACCGAGCTGATGATCGCGAACTCGGTGCCGGCCGGCGCGACCCGATCTCGCCAGAGCGTCGGCTCGTGCGCCTGCCGCAGTACGGCGAGCGTCGTCGGCCAGAGGCGCAACGACTCCTGCACCGCGGCACCGGCGTGCGCGAGGAGCGGTGAGGCTTCCGGGTGCCGCGCCTCGGTGACGAGCGGGTCGAGCAGCGCCGGGTTCGTGCCGAGGACGGCGAAGAGCCGCCACAGCGCGATGCCGGCGGCGTCGAACGCGAACAGCCAATGCGGGACCTGACCGGCCGGATCGAGTGCCTCGGGCCCGTGGTCCAGCATCGCGACGAGACTTCCCGGTTCGGCCTTCTCGACGTACTGGGTGATCGTGGCCAGGAACCGGCTGCGTAGCTCGTCGTGGTTCGGGCCGAACTGGGCCCAGTTCGCGTCCGCGCGGAGGCGATCGAGCCGGGCGGTCAGCTCCACGTCGTCACGGGCCGAATCACCGAGCACTACCCGTCGCACGACCCGTGACCAGAGCACGCGGAAGTCTTCCCAGCCGAGCGTCGCGTACAGACCGTCGAACTCCTCGCGGACCACCTCGACGAACCGGTGGCCGTGGTGATGCACCGGCTGGTGACTGTCGAGCGCATGCTCGTTCAGTTCCCGGCGACCGGGCCGCAGTGCCGAGGTGGTGATCAGAACCGCGTGCGGCTGGAAGTGGGTCAGCGCGCCGATCTTCTCACCGGCCGCAGCCGCGAACGGCTCCGGCGTCTCGGCGAGCAACCTGTGTACGTCATCACCGGCGAGGACGATCGCGATCGTACGGCCCGGCAGCCGGATCAGGACCGGACCGTCGCCGTACTTGCGCCGCAGCCGACGGACACAACGCAACGCCCGGTCGTCGGCGTGCAACCGTTCGGCCAGCGCACCCATCCGAGGTCGGCGAAGGATCGCGCCCTGCGCGACAACAGGACCGAGCACGTCCCGCACGATCCGCCCGGTGTCCAGCACAGAAGCAGCAGGCAACAGATTCGGCATGAACCACAAGTGTCCGTACCCCCCGTTCCGAAACCACCAGGTTTGCCGCACAGCCGGCCGGGCACTGGAAATTCCGGAACGGGGCATGACCTGCTGGGGGCGGGCCACATATTCGGGGTCCATCAATCCATCCGGTTACATCTGTCCAGTGAGAGGGAGACCATGGAATTCATTCTCTGGATCATTGCCGTGATTCTGGTGATCTCCGGAATCGTTTCACTGTTCCGCGGCGCGAAGCTGTGGGGCATCGCATTGATCATCATCGGCCTCTTGGTCGGTCCGGGCGGCGTCAGCATCTTCACCTGATCCTCGTACGCCCTGCCGGCTCCAGGCGCCTCCGTGCATTCCTCCGCACGGAGGCGCTTCAGGCGTGGCTACCGTCCAGAAGTCTGTGGATCTCCTCCAGGGCGTGCTGGATCTCGGGGTGGTCGTACTGCGCGGCGCGCGACTCGGCGCTGATGACACCACAGCGATGCACCCGCCGGAAGTCGCCGTACGGGAACTCGTAGTGACCCTTGGTCTCCGCGTCCAGCTCACTGTCCTCGCCGAGGAACCACAGCCCGTAGTCACGCCAGCCGTGCTTGTCCAGGTATTCGTTCTGTTCCGCCGCCGTCGGAGCGTGCTCGCTCCAGTCGTCGCGCTCGTCCTTCCTCGTCTGGCCCTGGCGTACCAGGAACTTCGCGTGTTCCAGAGCGTTCTTGTTCAGCTTCACAGTCATGGCCGACCGGTGCCCGACTGCCCGGGCACTAACCCGTACAGATCGTTAGTTGGCTACCTCGCGGTAGCGGGCTCGTTCATAGCGGAAGAACGCTGTCAGCAGTACGACGAAGACCACCGCACCGATCGGGTAGGCGACCGGGAGCGCGTCCCCGCCGGCGATCCGGACGACGAGCAATGCCGTACCGATCCCGGCAATCGCCGCCGTGATCAGGGCCGCCGTCGTCGCGATCGAGAACACTTCGGGGCCCTTCTTGGTCGCGAGCATCGCCAGCGCCTCGGTGATGTCGGCGGGATCCTCGTGCCGGCTGTATTTCCCGAAGTACACGGCATGGTCGGTGTCGAGATTGCGGTAGTACCGGCGGATCCGCGCGATCGCCTGCTGGTACATGAGCCCCTGCAGCCCGGTCTCGACGAGCCGGATCGTGGTCATCAGGCCGAGGCCGAACAGCAACGGCAGCACCGCCGAGATGAACGGCCAGAAGACCCGTTCCTCGTGCACGGTGAACCCGATCGCGACCATCGAGCTCGACACGGTCAGGACGAAGGCCGTCACCCGGTTGCCCGCCTCCGAGATCGCCGTCCCGGCCGCGGACTGCAGGACGTAGTGCTCCGTGGTCAGCGCCCCGGCCAAGGTGGCGCGTTCTTCGCTGTCCATGGAGGTTCCGGTACCCATTCACGGTTCAGGGAACAAAGACACGCCGGACACCTGATTGCGCGGCAACCGACCGGGCACTGGAGCTGTGGAGCCGAGAAGGAGGAACGCATGCGGGCACTGGTGCTGAACTGCACGTTGAAGCCGTCGCCGGAACCGTCGAACACTGATCAGCTCGCCCAGGTCGTGATCGACGGACTGCGGCGCGCGAAGGTCGAGGTCGAGCAGGTCCGGCTGGTCGATCTGGCGATCAGCCCCGGAGTCACCAGCGACGAGGGATCCGGCGACGAGTGGCCGTCGGTGCACGAGAAGCTGCTGCACAGCGAGA
>DASSDE010001014.1:0-3255 GCA_035697365.1 Kribbella sp.
CGAACTTCCGCGTCGCGTCGGCGAAGACCAGCATCGGCGCGTAGCCGTGGTGGCGATGCGCGTACGCGTCGGACACCTGGACGGCGTCGCCGAGCCGGACCCAGTCACCGGGCCCGCCGCGCTCGCCGCCGATCAGCTCGACGACCGGGAGCGGCCTGCGGTGCGTACCGCGGACGAACCAGATCGGCGGCAGGTACACCAGCTCCTGCCGGTGATCGAAGTGGCTGTACGTCGCGGGAATGTGCACCGCGACCAGCCGCCCGGCTGCCGGCAGCTTTGTCGCGGTGGCGTCGTGGGCGAGACCCGACATCGACACCTGACCCGGCAGCGGGGTGTTGCTCCAGTCGTTCACCGCGGCGTCGATGGTCGGGTAGTAGCCGACGAACTGGTTGATCGCGTTCGCGCACACCAGCGCGGCGAGCCCTGCGGCGACGACCGCCGTACCTCGTCGCCACCACCGCGCAGTCCGCCACCCGGCCGCCAGCACGACGAGCGCCGCCATACCGGCCCCGAACCAGAGCCACACCGAGATCGGGAGCGGATCGGTCACGCCGATCGCCTTGGTCCCCGGATAGGCCGCCAGCAGCGTCAGCAGGAGGGCCGCACCGGCCACCACCGGCAACACCCGCCACCGCCACTCCCGATCGCGCCAGCCGGCCGCCGCCAGCAGCGCTGCACCAGCCAGCACATCGAGCATCGCCGGAAACCATCCCCCAAGCAGCGACACACTCATCCAGCCCTCCCGATCCGAGTAGACCCACACCCGAGACGCCGCCGCCCTCCGATTGGTTGGCATCGTCGATCGTAGGCCTCTCAGCGGTTGCTCAACTGCGGACAGTACTCAGCTGATGACCGAGTGTCGTACCTCAGGACAAAGGTGGCCCCGTTCGACAATGTCGAACGGGAGGCGTTGTACCGCGGGTGCTTCGCTCCTAGATTCCAGCCAGCCGTGGTCGGCACGGCTGAGTTGTACTGGGAAGGGAGGTTCGGTGTGGCTACGACCGAGACAGTCAAGACCAAGGCCCTTCTGGGGGAGTGTGCGGCGGAACTGGCGGGCACATTCATCCTGATCCTGTTCGGCTGCGGTGTGGTGGCCCAGGTGGTGGCCGGCGGGATCGGCGACCACGACTCGATCGCGTGGGCGTGGGGCCTCGGGGTCACCCTGGGCGTCTACGTGGCGGGCCGGATGACCGGCGCGCACCTGAACCCGGCGGTGACGATCGCGCTGGCGGCGTTCCGCGGCTTCAGCTGGCGGAAGGTGCTGCCGTACTCGCTGGCACAGTTCGTCGGCGCGTTCCTGGCGGCGCTCGTGGTGCGCTGGAACTACACCGAGGCGCTCGGCAAGTTCGACCCCGGGCACACGGTGAAGAGCCAGATCGTGTTCTCCACCCTGCCCGGCAACGGCAGTACGGACCTCGGTGTCCACCTGTGGGGCGGATTCCGGGACCAGATCATCGGTACCGCGATCCTGATGCTGCTGATCCTGGCGATCACCGACCTGCGGAACACGGCACCGGCCGCGAACATGGCGCCGTTCCTGATCGGCCTGGCCGTGGTCGCGATCGGGATGGCCTGGGGCACCAACGCCGGGTACGCGATCAACCCGGCCCGCGACTTCGGCCCCCGGCTGGCCTCGTTCTTCACCGGCTACGGCGGAGCGTTCAAGGATCAGTTCGGCGACCTGTATTTCTGGGTGCCGATCGTGGCACCGATCCTCGGTGCGTTGCTCGGCGCCCTGCTGTACGACGTCCTGGTCGGCCGCTTCCTGCCGATCGCGGACGAGGACGAGGAACCGGGCCGGATCCCGGAGGAGGACACGACCGCATGATCCATCCCTTGTGTGAGGAGAGGACTATCCATGGCTGACTTCGTCGGTGCCGTCGACCAGGGCACCACGAGCACCCGCTTCATGATCTTCGACCACTCCGGCAACGAGGTGGGCAAGCACCAGCTGGAGCACGAGCAGATCCTGCCGCAGGCCGGCTGGGTCGAGCACAACCCGGTGGAGATCTGGGAGCGGACCAGTTCGGTCATCCGGACCGCGATGAACGCGAAGGGTCTGCAGGCCGGCGACCTGGCCGCGCTGGGCATCACCA
This sequence comes from Kribbella sp., assembly GCA_035697365.1. Lineage (GTDB taxonomy): Bacteria > Actinomycetota > Actinomycetes > Propionibacteriales > Kribbellaceae > Kribbella. Next base: position 2,097 of record DASSDE010001014.1, read on the forward strand.
ACCAGCGCGAGACCGCGGTCGTGTGGAACCGCAAGACCGGCCGGCCGTACTACAACGCGATCGTCTGGCAGGACACCCGCACCGACCGGATCGCGTCGGCGCTGGAGCGCGAGGGCAAGGGCGACGTGATCCGGCAGAAGGCCGGTCTGCCGCCGGCGACGTACTTCTCGGCCGGCAAGGTGCAGTGGATCCTGGAGAACGTCGACGGGGTCCGCGAGGCCGCCGAGGCCGGTGACGCGGTCTTCGGCAACACCGACACCTGGCTGCTCTGGAACCTCACCGGAGGCACCGAGGGCGGCGTCCACATCACCGACGTGACGAACGCCAGCCGGACGATGCTGATGAACCTCGAGACCCTGGACTGGGACGACGAGCTGATCAGCTTCTTCAACATCCCGCGGCAGATGCTGCCCGAGATCCGGCCCTCGTCGGACCCGAACAAGTACGGCGAGACGCTCGCCAACGGTCCGCTCGGCGGCGTCGTCGGGCTCACCGGCGACCTCGGTGACCAGCAGGCCGCGACCGTCGGGCAGGTGTGCTTCAACCCTGGTGAGGCGAAGAACACCTACGGCACCGGCAACTTCATGCTGCTCAACACCGGCACCGAGCTGGTCCGTTCGAAGGCCGGCCTGCTCAGCACGATGTGCTACAAGTTCGGCGACGAGGCCCCGGTGTACGCACTCGAGGGCTCGATCGCGGTCACCGGTTCCGCGGTGCAGTGGCTGCGCGACCAGCTCGGCATCATCTCCGGCGCCGCGGAGATCGAGACGCTGGCCAAGCAGGTGCAGGACAACGGCGGCGTGTACTTCGTACCGGCGTTCTCCGGCCTGTTCGCGCCGTACTGGCGGTCCGACGCCCGCGGGGCGATCGTCGGACTGTCCCGGTTCAACACCAACGCGCACCTGGCGCGCGCGACACTGGAAGCGATCTGCTACCAGAGCAAGGACGTGGCCGACGCGATGGAGAAGGACTCCGGCGTGCAGCTCGACGTTCTGAAGGTGGACGGCGGCGTGACGGCGAACGAGTTGGCGATGCAGATGCAGGCGGACATCCTGGGTGTACCGGTGAGCAAGCCCGTGGTCGCGGAGACCACCGCCCTCGGTGCCGCGTACGCAGCCGGCCTCGCCGTCGGCTTCTGGAAGAACAAGGACGAGCTCGT
>DASSDE010001015.1:0-2423 GCA_035697365.1 Kribbella sp.
GACGCGGTTGACGATCACCGCGAACAGCGTGCCGTGGTTGGCGGCAAGCTCGGCCGCGGCCAGGTCGGTGATCGCGCGGACGTCGTGCGGTGTCCGCTCGAACCCGTTGACGACCAGCAGCACCGGCACACCGAGGTTGGCGGCGATCCTCGCATTGAACGAGAACTCCGTCGGCGTACCGACGTCCGTGTAGTCGCTGCCCACGATCAGCACCGCATCGGCCTGCTCCGCGACCGCGTGGTAGCGCTGCACGATCGTGTCCAGCGCCGCGTCCGGGTCCGCGTGCACCTCCTCGTACGTGACGCCGACTCCGTCCTCGTACGCCTGGTCGACCGCGTCCTGCGAGATCAGCAGATCGAGAACGTAGTCCCGTCCGCCGTGCGTCGCCGTGTCGGCCCGCACCACCGGCCGGAACACCGCCACCCGCCGCACCCGCCGCGCCAACTGGTGTAGCACCCCAAGGGCCACCGTCGACTTCCCGGTGGTCCCTTCGACCGAAGCAACATAAACACTGCTACCCATACCGCGAACCCTACGGAACCTCCGGGCGAGTGAGGGCGTGCAGGTGGTCGATCATGGTGTCGACTGCGATCCGCAACGGTGCCGGGTCGCGATTGACCTGACTCAGGAGCAGGCCGCCCTGAACCGCGGCCAGCATCGCGACGGCGAGGTCGCCCGGGTTCGCGGACGCGGACAGTTCGCCGCGCTCCTGCATCGCGACCAGACCGTCGCGGATCAGCTCCTGCCAGCGGGCGAACGCGCCGGCGAGCTGCATCCGCGCGACCGGATCGCTCTCGGACAGGTCGCTGGCCAGGGACCCGAGCGGACAGCCGCCCGCGCACTGCACCTCGCTGAGAATCCCGACCATCACGTCCCGCCAGCGGCCGAGCGAGTCGATCGTGTCGAGCTGCCCGAGGCAAGTCTGCTGGACGTCGAGCGCCTGGACCGTCTGGTGGTCGATGACCGCCGTCACCAACGCATCCTTGCCGGGGAAGTAGTGGTACAGCTGGGACGGGCTCACGCCGGCCGCCGCCTGGATGTCCTCGATCGTCGTCCGTGCGACCCCCTGCTCGATCATCAGCCGCGCCGCCGTCTCGACGATCCGGTCGTGGGTCGCCTGTCCCTTCGCGGTGAGCCGCCGTGCCGTCTCCGTCATGCATCCAGCCTACGGATTTTGGAGTTGATACTCCAATTTTTGCCGCGAACTATTGGAGCAAATACTCCAACCAGTGATGGGAACACCTATGACGCAGGACTTCGCCGGCCGGACCGCACTCGTCACCGGCGGCAACAGTGGGATCGGGCGATCCGTCGCCACCCAGCTCGCGGCCCGCGGCGCGCACGTCGTGATCAGCGGGCGCGACGTGGCGCGCGGGCAGGAGGTGGTGGCCCAGCTCCGTGCCGCCGGCGGCACGGCAGACTTCGTGCAGGCGGACCTGGCCGAGCTCGACAGCGTGCGCTCGCTGGCCAAGCAGGCGATCGAGCTCGGCGGCGGCCACGTCGACGTACTCGTGAACAACGCGGGCATCTTCCCGTTCGGCCCGACCGCCGAGGTCGCGGACACCGACTTCGACGCCGTGTACGCCGTGAACGTCCGCGCACCGTTCTACCTGGTCGCGGAGCTCGCACCGCTGATGGCCGCCCGCGGATCCGGCGCGATCGTCAACGTGACGACGGTCGTCGCGTACGTCGGGATGGCGGGCATGGCGGCGTACGGCTCGAGCAAGGCGGCCGTCGAGCTGCTGACCAGGTCGTGGGCCGCGGAGTTCGGTGCCGCCGGCGTTCGGGTGAACGCCGTCAGCCCCGGCCCGACCCGTACCGAGGGAACAGCGGTGATGGGCGAGGGCCTGGACAACCTGGCCAACACAACACCACTGCGCCGAGTCGGAACTCCCGACGAGATCGCCGCCGGCATCGTGTTCCTGGCCTCGGACGCAGCCTCGCTCATCCACGGCGCCACCCTCCCCATCGACGGCGGCCGCCTCGCCGTCTGACAGGTTGTTTGCTCGCTGGCGGGTTGTAACGGGCTACTGGTGACAGAACCCGCCAGCGGACAAGCAATCAGGTGGTGCTCAGGGGCGGGGGGTGAAGATGGCGAACTTGTTGCCGGCGGGGTCCTCGAGGTAGGCGAAGTCGGGGGTGCCGGGGGTGGTGCTGAGGCGTTTGTTGAGGACTGTGCCGCCCAGCTTCTGCGCTGTCGCGCAGGTGGCTTCCAGGTCGGCTACCAGGATGTAGAAGACGGCGTGGTTCGGCAGCTCGCCGTTGGTGGCGAACAGGCCGCCCATCGGCTGCGGCGCACCGGACGCGCTGATGTTGCGGTAGTCGAGGCCGCCGGACGTCACGCTCCCGGACGACGCGAACGACCAGTCGAACAGGCCGCCGTAGAACTTCTCGGCGGCGGCCGGGTCGTCGGTCGCGACCTC
>DASSDE010001016.1:0-3362 GCA_035697365.1 Kribbella sp.
CCGAAGAAGAAGTCCTTCTGGCAGCGCCTGTTCAGCTGAGCGGCGTCTTCAGCTGAGCAGTTCGCGCGCGGCGGCCTCGATGGTCTGTTCACTGAGCAGGACCTCGTGGGCGGCCGCGCCGAGCGGGACGTACGAGTCGTAGCTCGTCACGCGCGCCAGCCGGCCGGTGTACCCGTTGTCGATCAGCGTGGCCAGCACACCTTCGGACACACCACCCGTACGGCGTGTCTCGTCGGCGACCAGCACCCGCCCGGTGATGTTTGCCTCGCGCAACAAGTCCTCGATCGGCAGCGGCGCCAGCCAACGCAGGTCGACGACCCGGATCCCCGGCACCCGGGCGGCCACCCGAAGGCTCATCGGTACGCCGTTCCCGAACGTCACGATCGTCAGCTCGGTCCCGTCGCCGTACGTCCGCGCGCGCCCGATCGGCACCGGTTCGCCGGCGTACGGCGCCAGCCACTGCTCGTCACCGTCCGCGTGCAGGTCCCGCCGGTGGTAGAGCGCGATCGGCTCCAGGAACACGCTCACCGCCCCGGTCGACCGGGCCGCGGCGGCGCACGCGTGCAGCATCCCGGCCGCGTCGTCGGGACGGGACGGCGACGCGATCACGATCCCCGGAATGTCCCGCAGGACGCCGATCGCGTCGTCGTTGTGGAAGTGACCGCCGAAGCCCTTCTGGTAGCCGTAGCCGGCGATCCGCAGCACCATCGGGTTCGTGTACTGCTCCTGCGAGAAGAACTTCAGCGACGCCGCCTCGCCGCGCAACTGGTCCTCGGCATTGTGCAGGTAGGCCAGGTACTGGATCTCCGGGATCGGCAGCAGCCCCGACACCCCCGCACCGAGTGCGAGTCCGAGGATCGACTGCTCGTCGAGCAGCGTGTCGAAGACGCGGGCCGGCCCGTACGCCTTCTGCAGGCCGCGCGTCACGCCGTACACCCCGCCCTTGCGGCCGACGTCCTCGCCGAAGACCATCGCCTCCGGATACGACGCCAGGATGTCGCTGAGCGCGCGGTTGATCGACTGGCTGAGCGTCAACGGCTCTGCGGCCGGGATGCGCTGCGGCAGCGCATCGGCGACCGCTTCCGGCTCGGGGAAGCGCAGCGGCGCGGCGACGACTTCGGGTGAGGTCAGCTGGGGGAGGCCCGCGACCTCGGCCGCGATCCGAAGCGCCTCGGCCTGCTTGTCCTCGTACAGCTCGACGATCTCGTCGGCGGTGTAGCCGGCTCCGAGCAGGTAGCGCGCGGTACCGAGCAGCGGGTCCAGCTCCTCGTCCGCGGCGAGCTCCGCGGGGGAGCGGTACGCGGTCTCCACGTCGGACCCGGCGTGGCCGAGCAGCCGGACGGTCCGCAGGCGCAAGAACGCCGGGCGCCGGTTCCGCCGTACGAAGGTCGCCGCCTCGGTGGCCAGCGAGAGCGCCGCGTCCAGGTCGGTGCCGTCCGCGTCGAAATAGCGCAGGCCGGGGCGCGAGCCGTACGCCTGCCGGATCCAGCCGTCCGGAGTACGCACGCTGATCCCGATCCCGTTGTCCTCGCAGACCAGCAGCAACGGCATCGGCAGGCCCTGGTACGACGCGTGCAGAGCGGCGTTGATCGCGCCGGTCGCGGTCGAGTGGTTCGCGGACGCGTCGCCGAAGCTGGTCACCACGATCGCGTCGTCCGGCCATGGGGACGGTACGCCGAGCTTGTGCGAACGGTTCAGCGAGAACGCGACGCCCATCGCCCGCGGCAGGTGCGACGCGATCGTCGACGTCTGCGGGATGATCGACAGCTCGTGCCGGCCGAAGACCTTGTGCCGGCCGCCCGCGATCGGCTCGGTGGTCGCCGCGGCGACGCCGAGCAGGATGTCCCGCAGGCCCTCCTTCGAGCCGCACTGTGCGGCGCGGGTCAGGTAGAAGGCGCCCGAACGGTAGTGCAGCAGCGCCGGGTCGGTCGGCTGCAGGACGGCGGCGACGGCCGCGTTTCCCTCGTGGCCGGCCGAGCCGATCGTGTAGAAGCCGGTGCCCTGGGACTGCATCCAGCGGGCTGCCAGGTCCGCGTGCCGGCTGCCGAGCTGGGCGTCGTACAGGCTGCGGAGCAGCTCTACGTCGTGCTCCCACGGGGCCGGGGCGAGGCCGCGGACGCGTTCGGCGAAGGTCCTCATTTCAACAATGATCCGTGAAGTCGGCCTCGATGACAGCAACGACCACAGGTTGAACAGGTCACCTTCGCCGCGCGACGCGCCGGAAGCGGAACCGTCCCAAGGGGTTGTTCGTTCACCGAGTGAGGGGGACTCTGTGGGGTGTGGTGACGGTGAGTGAGCTGTGGTGAGGCACCTTTCGCGGGTCGCACGGCGGACGGGGAGCGCGGCCGGTCTCGGGATCGGGACGGCCGGGGCGCTCGCCGGTGTTCTGCTGCTCGGCCCGATCGCCGCCGCGATCGTGCTGATCGTCGTCTTCGCGCTGATCTGGCCGCTCGCCGCGGTGGTGCGGCACGTGACCGATGATGCGCCGTACGGTTCCGCGGCGCTGGTCGCGGCGACAGCGGCCGCGGCCGTGCTGTGTCTGCCCGGGCTGGTGCGGCTGCTCGCCTGGGGCGCACTCGGCGTGACGGCGGCGCTCATCCTGGCGATCGTGTTCGTCCTGATCGACCTCGCCGTGCCGGATCGGAGCCCTGACCGGCCGTCGCGCAAGCAGCGGAAGCTGGAGCGCCTGACCGAGGAGCAATTCGCCGAGGACGAGCGGCTGATCGAGACCCTGCAGTGCCCGCTGACGATCGCCGAGCTCTGCGGCGTCTGGTCGGACACGGCGAAGCAGCTCGCGCACGAGGCCGGTCCGCGGGACCGCCAGGCCGTTGCCGAGGTCCGTCGCATCTGCCTGGACGAGTTCGAGCGCCGCAACCCCGCCGGCTTCCACCGCTGGCTCGACGCCGGCGCCCCGCCCAACCCCCGCCGCTACCTGCTCCCCACCCCAAACCCCGAAAACTAGGTCTTAGAGCCGGTTGTAGTGTTTGCGGGCTTCGCGGCTGTGTTTCTGCGCCTCGCGGGCCGTCCGGCGGGCCTCGTCGAGTTCGCTGCCGAGGCGGTGGACCAGCGTCTGCGCCTCGGAGAGTGCCTCGCGCGCGTTGTCGAGCTGGGTCTCGAGGTCCTCGACCGTCGCCTCGGCCTCCTGCGCCGCCGTGACCGCGTCCTCGAAGGCCTGCTTCGCCTCCGCCTTCTCGGCGGCCTCGCGTTCCTCCCGCTCCCGCCGCTCGCGCTCCGCAGCTTCCCGCGCCTTGCGCGCCGCCGCAGTCTCAGCCGGCTCTGCAGCAGCTGTCTCCGCCGCCTTCTCGGTCCGCCCCGGCTTGACCGCCCCCGCCGCTGACTTGTCCTCGACAGACCGCGGCGCC
>DASSDE010001017.1:0-3080 GCA_035697365.1 Kribbella sp.
CGTAGAGGTAGGCGCACAACGCCGAGCTCTGCCAGTGCGACGTGAGGTCGAGGCCGTCCTCGATCGGGCTGCGGCCGAACTCGTCCCAGCCCTTCACCATCAGCGTCGACGGGGTCCGCCACGGGTCGACCTGAAGGCCGAGCTCGGCGTTCGCGGTCCGGATCAAGGACTCCACGCCGCGCAGTCCGGCCTCGGTGTCGCCGGAGATCAGCGCGAAGAGTGCGATCCAGCCGCCGTCGTCGGCGAACAGGTTGTTGGTGGCGGTCAGATCGGTCCGGGCACCGCGTGGTTCGAAGGCGCCGTACAGCGCGTTGCGGTCGGTGAGTTGCTCCTCGTCGACGACCCGGCGCATCAGGTTCGCGGCGATGGTGTGGCCGCGCGGGAAGTCGGCGAGGTCGGCGTACATCCGGAAGGCGTGTGCGGTCTGTGTGTAGCAGTCGCCGCGTGGGACCGGGCGGAACGGGAGCTTGCCGTCGAAGCCGATCTCGTTCGAGAACCCCTCCGCGACGCCGTCCGAACCGTCCGGAGCGTCGTAGAACATGCCGGCCTTGTCGAACCAGGCGATGCCGCGGTCGACCATCCGCCGGTACCGCTCCGGGCGCGGGCCGACGCTCACGCTCGTGGTGTGATTGCCGACCGCGAAGGTGTGCTCGCCATCGGGAAGGGCTGCGAGTTCACTTTCGTACCGTCCGGGCGAGACCTCGATCAGCTCGAGGTCCGTCTCCGGCTTGGTGGTCGCGCGGACGACGAGCTTCACCGGTTCGCCGGACGCGGACCAGACGCGGGGCTCGGTGAAGACCTCGACATCGGGCGGGGCCTCGGTCCGCGTGAGTTCGGCGACGATCAGCTGCAGCAGGCGCGTCCAGCGACGTACCGGCTTGTAGCGGCCTTGAATGTGGTGGCTGAGTGCAGTTGTCGCGTAGAGCAACCGGCCGTCGCCGATCCGTACGTCGAGGAGGGCCGGGAACGTGTGCTCGGGCGGGCCGAACACCGCCTTGTGCGTGCCCGCCACGGAGCCGTACGTGAGCAACTCGGTCGAGCCCGCCGGCGCGACCACTTCCTGCGCCCGCGACAGGTGCTCGTCGAGGATGCTCAGCGGTTCCATGCCCTGGAACGCCTCGCGCGTGAAGATCCGCTCGATGTGCGCGTCCCGTACCGGACCGGCCGGCAGGAAGCCGTCGTCGAGCGCGAACTCGACGTACGCCGACCCGCCCGAGCGCACGTACTCCGCGAGCGCCCTCGTGTCGGTCCGCTCCGGCTCCGGGTAACGGCCTGCGAGCACCACCACCGCCTGGTGCGCGGCGAGGTCCGCGGGCAGGCCGTCGTACCGGACCGCGGTGAGACCGGCCTGGTCGAGAGCGGGGGCGAACGCGGCCGCCGGGCCGGGCGGACCGATCAGCGCGACAGACGAAGCAGGCACCGGTTCACTGTTGCCGACGAATCGCGGCCGGTAAAGCACCTTGGGTAGACCACTTGACCCGAACCGGACGGTGCGGTCTCACCGGACGGGGTGTGGGGACGCGGACGGCACTCTAGGGTCGTCCGGTATGGGTGACTTCAACGGTCTCGACCTCCATCTCGGCAACCTGGCGCGGCTGTCGTCCGCGCAGTCCTACTCGATCAGCGCGGAGAACCCGGACGGCGCCAAGGCCGGCGGCGCGCGGGCGACCGAAGGGATCCTGTCCCGGCAGGCCCGCGACCTCGGCCCGGGCTGGAAGATCCAGCCGTGCGTCAACCTCGCGCCGGAGTCGACCACGACGCTCGCGGACATCGACGGCTCGGGCGCGATCACGCACCTCTGGGTCACCGTCGATTCGAACACCTGGCGATCGCTGGTCCTGAGGATGTACTGGGACGGCGAGGAGACGCCGTCGGTCGAGGTGCCGCTCGGCGACTTCTTCTGCAACGGCTGGGGCCGGCACTGCCAGGTCAGTTCGGTGCCGATCGCGGTGAACCCGAAGGGCGGGTTCAACAGCTACTGGCAGATGCCGTTCCGCGGCGGTGCCCGGATCACGATCGAGAACCTGCTGGAGACCGAGGTCTCGAACTTCTTCTACCAGGTCGACTTCACCCGGACGTCGGTCCCGGAGGACATGGCGTACTTCCACGCGCAGTTCCGGCGCAGCAACCCGGTCCCGTACGGCGAGGTGCACACGCTGCTCGACGGCGTCCGGGGACAGGGACAGTACGTCGGCACGTACCTCGCGTGGGGTGCGAACAACAGCGGTTGGTGGGGCGAGGGCGAGTTCAAGTTCTACCTCGACGGCGACGACGAGTACCCGACGATCTGCGGCACGGGCACCGAGGACTACTTCGGCGGCGCGTGGGGTTTCGAGCACCCTTCCGGTCAGTACGCGACGTTCACGACGCCGTACCTCGGGATGCCGCAGGTGATCGAGCCGGACGGGTTCTTCGACAACCAGCAGCGGTTCGGGCTCTACCGCTGGCACATCCAGGACCCGATCCGCTTCACCGAGGACCTCCGGGTCACGGTGCAGGCGCTCGGCTGGCGCCGCGACGGACGTTTCCTGCAACTCCAGGACGATCTGGCGTCGACCTCGTACTGGTACCAGACCGAGCCGCACGCTCCGTACCCCGAGCTACCCGGAAAGGACTACCTCGAGGTGGTCTAGGGCATGCAATGGTGCGCCCGCCAGGTGCAGGTTCTGATGGGTCCAGTCGTTCAGGATGGGGGCCTCGGCGGCGAGGTGGCCGGCGAGCTCGGACTGGCTGAGCTCGAAGACGTGGGCCGCGTTGCCGGTGAGGTCCACGACGGATTGCATCAGGTGGCTGACCTGCGCGGACCAGAGGGTGTCGTCGGAGTCGTGATGGTCCGGGCGGATCAGCAGGAGGTCGACCTCGCTCTGCCCGTCGCCGTTGCCGCGGGCAACTGCGCCGTACACACTGGCGTGGACGGGTGGGACGTGCCAGGTGCTGATCTCGGCGGCGAGGTAGGTGATCAACGTCCCGCGAAGGTTCGCGAGCTGTTCGACGATCGGGGCGAGCAGATGTTTGCGATTGAGGCGATAGAGCAACGAGTTGCCGAAGTCGTCGCCGTGTACGAGACCGGTCGCCGCGAG
>DASSDE010001018.1:0-3016 GCA_035697365.1 Kribbella sp.
GCCGGCGGAACCCGCCAGCATGAGCAGCGACGCAACCAGTACTGCAATCAGTCGGCGCACGACTACTTCCCGGACTCCGCGGCGACCCGGCGCGGCCGCAGACCGAAGGCCAGACCGAGCAGCCCGACCAGCAACCCACCGCCGCCGAGCCACCGGGCCAGCGTGTCGGGCCCGCCTCCGTCGGACGTCGTGGCCGCGACCGGGGTGATCGCGGCGGCCAGCTTGAGCGTCGGCGCGGGGTGCTCAGGTTCGTCGGCACCGTCCTTCGCGACCTCGGCCCACTTCACCACCTCACCGTCGCTGTACGTCTGGTCCGCCGGGAAGCTGAGCGCGTCGACGCCCTCCGGCAGCTTCCCGACCGACAGCGCGAACTCGTCGAAGTCGTTCGGCGGGATGCCGCCCGCGGTCGCGGTCCAGGTGATCGTGGTGATCGCCTTGGTCAGCGTGACGTCGCCGACCTTGACCGCGGCCGGCAGCTTCTCCTCCTTCTTCTCCACCTTCCACCCGTCCTTCACCTGCGCACCGACGTGCGCGAACGGATGATCCTTGGGCAGCGAGACGACGAGCTTGGTCGTACTGGTGTTGTCGGACTCGGTCGGCACGCGGAACACCAGCTTCGCGTACCCACCGGGTTTGGCGTCCGGCGAGGACACCGTGACGTGCGCGGACGCCGAGCCCGCGGCGCCGATCACCACGAGCGCGGACGCCGCGGCGATCGCGGCCGCCCGCAGGGCGAATCTCTTGGGCATGAAAGAACCTCTCAAGGCCTGACTTCTGGGCATACGAGTAATCCGGCGCAAGCGCCGGTTCAGACAGCTGCAGTTACTCGTACGCCGGGAGGTCCGCGGCCCGAAACGCTCGTACCGAGACGGATCCCGATCGGTGTCCATGAGGTGAAGAAGCCGGGAGCGTTCGGGATCACCGCGAGCGCGTGCAACACCGGAAGCTCCGGCAGCAGTCGCGCGAACACCCGCAGTACCCGATAGGCCCACCGATGCGCGCCACCGACCGCCAGTACGCCCGCGAGCAGCGCGCCCAGGTGGGTGGCGGTCATCATCAGGCTGCCGCTGATCGGCATCCCGTGGTGCATGGTCGCCGAATCCAGCGTGACATGGACGAACAGTTGGACGCCGGCCAGCACCAGCGCGGTCAGGACCCGCTCCCCCGCCAGGTACTCACCCAGCAGCCAGCAGGCCCCGGCCAATGCGGCCAATGGCGGTACGACACCGAGCGGCACCTCGCCACCCCCGACGAGCGCGTGACCGATCACCGCCACCGCGACGCTCAGCGCCGCGACCACGGATGTCGTCCTGCTCTCGGTCGGCATGTCGATCCCCTCGCTCCAGCAACTCTACGGACAGCGACCGGCGGCGGTTCCCCCGGGAGACGTGCAACCTGTCCGGGCACCTGGCACGTTAGATTCGGCATGACTGGGGAGAGACACGGGTGAAGCCGGACACGGAGCAGGACTACGTCGAGTTCGTGACGGCGCATGCCAACTCTCTGTGCCGGACTGCCTACCTGCTGTGCGGGGACTGGCGGCGGGCCGAGGACGCGACCCAGGAGGCACTGATCCGGATGTACCGGGTCTGGGGCCGGATCCAGCGCAAGGGCGTGGTCGCGGCGTACGCCCGGAAGGTCGTCGTGTCGACCACCCTGGACGCACTCCGCCGCAAGTCCAGCCAGGAGGTCGTCACCGGCGAGGAGTACTTCGCCAACGAGACGGTCGGCGGCGACGCGCTCGGCCTGGTCGAGAACCGGATGGTGATCACCAAGGCCCTCGCCGAACTCCCGCCCCGGCAACGTGCCTGCGTCGTCCTGCGGTACTTCGACGAACTGTCCGTCGAGGAGACCGCGACCGCGCTGGACTGCCGCCCGGGAACCGTGAAGAGCCAGACGATGCGCGCCCTGGACAAGCTGCGCGCGCACCCGTCGCTGGCCGAACTCTCCGAACTGATCGGCATGGGGGCCTGACATGGGTGACCTGAAGAACCTGATGGACCAAGCCGCTGAGCGCGACACGACCTTCGTACCGGACGTCACCGAACTGGTCACGGCCGGGCGCCGCCGCGAGCGGGTGCACCGCCTGATGATGACCGGAGTGACCGCGGCCGCGGTCGTGATCGCGGCGGTGCTCGTGGGGCAACTCAACACCACCCGGGCCGAGCCGCAGCCCGCAACGACGCCGGCACCGGCTCCGGTCACCGACCTGTGCGCGAAGTCGGACAACTTCCTTCGCACCGCCAACGACGAGGGCTACCGCTTGCAGGTCGTCAGGAAGTGGAGCAACATCCTGGTCGGGGACTCCGACGCCGACGGCTCGATCGTGGTCCGCCTGTCGCCGGACAGGTCGCAGGCCGCATACTGCGTGGCCGGCGTCCCGATCCAGGGCAAGCCGGTGGGCGGCTTCGGGTCGACGCTGTTCGACACCGGCATCATCACGCGGCCGTACCAGATCCAGCTGTACTGGAGCAGCGCCTGCGGTGACAAGCCGGTCGATCGGCGGGACTACCTGCGCTGCCAGGGGACGCGGTACAGCTACGCGGGCCGGGTGCCGGAGGGAGTCACCCGGATCGCGTTCTCGGGTCTCGGTCAGCAGTCCGACGCCACCATCAAGAACGGCTACTGGACGCACAGGATCTACACCGCCAACAGCACGAATCGCAACACCGACCCGGTCTACATCACCATGTACGACGCTTCGGGGAAGCAGGTGTTCCGGGCCAAGTACTGACCCCCTGCGATGATGTGCGGATGGACGTAGCGGTGCTGGAGGTCGGGGGAAGCCATGTGACGGCGGCCGTGGTGGCTGCGGACACTTGGCAGGTGACGGAGGTCGGCCGGGCGAAGCTCGAGTCCCAGGCGGCGGCCGCGCAGGTGGTGTCGCAGCTCGCGGACGCGGCCCGGAAGTTGCCACTGGCAAACGGTCTGGCGGTCGCGCTGCCCGGGCCGTTCGACTTCGACACCGGGGTCGCCTGGTACCGCAACCAGGGCAAGTTCGACCAGTTGTACGGGT
>DASSDE010001019.1:0-2666 GCA_035697365.1 Kribbella sp.
CGCCAACAGCGTGGTTCCAGGAGACGTCGTTCGCCGTCACCTTCCAGCTCGGCCCGGCAACGACTGCCCCGGCCTGCGGTGCGCTGGCGAAGTGCTCGACGGTCAGGCCGCGTACGACCACACCGGCCGCGTTCGACTCGATCGCTGTCGCCGTCTTGGACATCTCGACCTTGTGCCCGGACGGGTCGCTGCCGAGGTAGATCGCGTTCGCGGCGTAGTCGGCGTAGAACGCCCCGGCACCGACCTTCGAGACGCTCGCGACCCGTGTCAGATGAATACCGTCCAGGAACAGCTGCTCTCGCAGGTAACAGATGTTCGCCTTGTTGTCCTCGCACTCACCACTCTTGCCGTACGCCGCCGGCAACGCGCCCCGCACAACCCAGACGGACCCGGACCGAACCCAACCGGTGAGCGGAACCGACCCGGTGAGTACCGCACGTTGCGCGCTGGCGAGCACCTGGTTCGCCTTCGGGCGGATCGTGCTGCTGATCCGGTGCACACCGGCCGCGAAGCAGAACGTCGTACCGGCCGGCTTGGAGCTGACGATCGACTCGGCGTTCTGCCCGGGCTCGATCACCACCCCGCTGCACGAGCCGGCGACCGCAGGACCGGCCTTGTCGGACACGATCACGGGCGGCTTCGGGAGCTCCGGGTCGCTCGGCGTGGTCGTCGTCGCGGTCGGCTTCTTGGTCGGGTCTGCGGTCGTCCGCGGCGTCGTCGACGGTTTGGAGGTCGCGGTGGACTTGGGTCGGGTCGTGCCGGGCTTCGGCGCGGTGGTGGCCGACGTGCCGGGACGCTGCGAGGGCAGCACCCGTGACGCCGCCCGCTCCGACTCCTGGAACCGTGCCGCAGTCGTCGTTGCCTTGTTCTCGTTGGCGATCACCGGCACCGCGATCGTGACGACGGCCAGCGCCGCAGCGATCAGCGCTACGAACCACAACTTCCTCAAAACAGTTCTCCTGGGAACGGGCGAGAGACCAGGTGTAGCCAAATGCGACTGCTGCGGGACTTAAGGTAGTGCCATGCGGGTCGCCATGTTGCACAACCGTTACCGGACCGGTCAACCCAGTGGTGAGAACACGGTTGTCGCGCAAACGATTGATTTGTTGCGTAACTCAGGACATGAGATCGACCTGTACGCCCGGAACAGTGACGATATCGCCGAACTGGGCCGAAAAGATCGCGCACTGTTACCGTTCCGCTCCGTCTGGTCATTTTCGGCGGAACGCGATTTAACACAGCTATTGCAGGCGCAGCGGCCCGATGTGGTGCATGTGCACAACACCTTTCCGCTCTTCAGCGCCTCCGTACTGCGGGCTGCGTACCGCCTGGACCTGCCCGTGGTCTCGACGCTGCACAACTTCCGCCTCCTGTGTGCGAACGCGGTCCTGCAGCGCGACGGCCGTCCGTGCGAGTCGTGCATCGGCAAGTTGCCGCTCCCCGCGGTACGTCACGGTTGCTACCGGGAATCGCGGGTGCAGACGTTGCCGCTGGCCACGAGCATCGGCGTCCACAACACCTTGCACACCTGGCAGCGGTACGTCGACACGTTCGTCGTACCGTCCGGGTTCGTCCGCGATCGGTACGTGGCGGCCGGCTTCGACGCCGAGCGCTTCGTCGTGAAGCCACATGCCGTGCCGCACGAGGGCGCGACCCGGACCGGAGCCGGGGATGCGGTGGTGTTCCTCGGCCGATTGAGCGAGGACAAGGGTTTCGCGGATCTCCTGCAGGCCTGGGATTCCACGCTCGGCCAACTGGTTGTCGTGGGCGACGGTCCGCTGCGGGAGGCAGCCGAGGAACGGGCCCGGAAAGACCTGTCTGTTCAGGTGCTTGGTCAACTACCGTGGGAAGACGGCATGGATGTGCTGCGCTCCGCGCGCGCCGCCGTCGTACCGGCGCGTTCCTATGAGAGCTTCGGTCTTGTGGTGGTGGAGGCGTTCGCGCACGGCGTGCCGGTGGTCGCATCCCGGCTGGGCGCGCTGGCCGAGCTCGTCGACGACTCCGAGACCGGTGTACTGGCCGAGCCCGGCGATCCGGAATCGCTGCGGAAGGCGATCGGGGTACTGGCTGATCCCGTGACTTCGATAGCCTGCGGCGAACGAGCTCGTGAGGTCTACCTGAAGCGCTTCACCCCGGAGCGTGACCTGGAGGCCACCGAAAGGATCTACACCGATGCGATCGCCCGGCACGCCGCCCGCGGCCGGTCGCACACGAGACGTTGGGCAGGTCGTGCCCGGCGGGTATAAAGTCGCGGCTGACGCAGGGGGCGGCGTCACGCCGGAGGGAATTCAGGAGTTCGTGTTGGGGGAACGTACTTTGCTGCGCATCGGATGTGTCGCCGGGGTCTTCGACCTGTTCCACGTCGGGCACGTCGACGTGCTGCAGCGGGCCCGGCGGCAGTGTGATCGACTGGTCGTGGGCGTGCTGTCCGACGACTGGGCGCTGGACGCCTGGGGTGCGCGCCCGTTCGTGCCGCTGCTCGAGCGGGCGCAGATCGTCGAACACCTGCGCTGCGTCGACGAGGTCGTTGCCGTGGACGACGTACGTTCCGACTGGCTGACCGGCTCCGTCGGGGCACACACCATGTTCGCTGCGAGTGCCACGGACGGCGTACTGGGCGTGGCGGAGCTGGACGGGATTCCGGCCCGGCTGCTCACCGTCCTGCC
>DASSDE010001020.1:0-3082 GCA_035697365.1 Kribbella sp.
ACCGAAGGCGGCGGACAACGACAGTACGTTCATCGTCAGGGCCTTCAACGGCAGCACAAAGGAGCCGAAGGCAACGAACAGCAGCACGAACGTGACCACCACGATGAACCCGGCCATGTACGGCGCGCGCTGCTTCAGTACGTCGAGCAGATCGATCACCGCCGCGGTCTCACCACCGACCTGCACTTGTGTCCCGGCCGGCGCCGGCACTGCACGTACACCATGGACCACGTCCCGCGCCGCCAGCTCCTGGCCGGTGAAGCGCGTGTGTGTCACGACCGACGCAACACCGTTCTTGTAGCCACCGAGCCGTACCTCGTCCACGTCCCGCACCTGCTTCAAAGACGCGACGTACGGCGCCAGCGCCGTAGCCGGATCGTCTGGTGCAGTGCCGAATCGCACCGCGGAGTAGATGTCCGTGCCGCCCGCACCGGGGAAGTCCCGTTGCATCGTCTCGGTCACGGTCCGCGAGGTGGCTCCGGCCGGCAACGACCGGTGGTCGACGCCGCCGAGCTGTGCGCCCAGGAACGGGATGCCGAGCACGAGCAGCACCGGCACGAGCACCACGATGTACCGCACCGGTCGTCGCATCACGCTGTGCGCGAGCCGGTACCAGGCGCCGTGCTCCGCGGAAGCCTTACGGACCTTGAGGATTCGCAGGTTGTTGACGCGATGCCCCAATACACCGAGGAGGGCGGGCAGTGCCGTGAGCGCCGCGATCATCGCGATCGCGACCGCCGCCACACCGCCGTACGCCATCGACTTCAGGAACATCACCGGGAACAGCATCAGGCTGCTGATCGCGACCCCGACCGTCACGCCGGAGAACGCCACCGTCCGTCCGGCGGTCGCCATCGTGGCGGTCAGCGCGGCCTCGACGTCGTTGCCGTGCGCAAGCTCCTCGCGGAACCGGGTGACGATGAACAGCGCATAGTCGATCGCCAGTCCGAGGCCGATCATCGTGACGATGTTGATCGAGAAGATCGACACGTCGGTGACCGCCGACAGCCCGCGGAGCAGCACGAACGCGCCGAGGATCGCGAGCGCGCCGACGAACAGCGGCAGCGCGGCGGCGACCAGACCACCGAAGACCAGGACGAGCAGGATCAGCACGATCGGCGTCGAGATCGACTCGGCCTTCACGATGTCGTGCTCGGTCTGGGTGTTCACCTCGTCGAACACCGCGACCTCGCCGCCGACCTTGGTCTCCAGCCCGTCCGCTTGCGAACGCACCTGCGACGCGATGCTGTGGAACGTGTCCAGCCGCTCCTCCTGCGTCGCGCCGGCCAGGGTGAGCACGGCGTACGTGCTGTGCTGATCCTTCGACACGAAGGCCGGCGACTTGGTGCTCCAGTACGTCGCGACCCCGGTCACGTCCGCGCGCGGCAACCCCGACAGATGGCTCTCGACCGACTGCCGGAAGGCCGGGTCCGCCACGGTCGCGGAGGGGCTGCGGTACAGCACGACCACGTCGGTGCCGGTGCGGCCGACGTTCTGCTCGATGATCTTGACCGCGTTCGCGGCCTCGGTGTCCGGCGCGTCGAAGCCACCGTTCGCCAAGGACCCGAACACGCCGGTGCCCCAGGCGAGCCCGAGCACGACGAAGACCCCCGTCAGGGCGAGCACCAGACGGCGCCGCCGGTACGTGAAGCGGCCGAGTGCCTCGAACACGAAACTGTCCCCCAGGGCGTAGATTGAACCGCAGAAGCATGAGTGAACAGCGTTAACTGTTAACGGTGTTCACTCTAGACTCGTGACCTGGACTCATGTCAAGGAGGATTTCCGCGTGGACTCGGGCGGGACCGGACGCGACCGGCGCCGGGCGGCGACGCTGGCCGACATCAAGGCGGCCGCGCGCAAGCTGCTGGTCAACGGTGGATCGGCGGCGGTCGGCCTGCGCGCGGTCGCGCGCGAGCTCGGCCTCACCCCGCCGGCGCTGTACCGCTACTTCCCGAGTCATGAGGCGCTGATCGGGGCGTTGATCGCGGACCTGTACGACGAGCTCACCGGCACGCTGATGGATCTGCAGGGCCGTGACGAGGACGCCGATCTCGGCGCCCGGCTGTACCTGCTGGCGAACGGCTTCCGCGACTGGGGCCTGGCGCACCCGGCGGAGTTCACGTTGCTGTTCGGTACGGCTGTGCTGAGCCCGGACACCACCGAGCACGAGGAGACGCCGGGGCATCAGGCCGCGATGCGGTTCGGCGGCCTGTTCAAGGAGCTGGTCGCGCAGATCTGGCACTGGAAGCCGTTCCCGTACCCGCCCGAGGAGCGGCTCGGCGCCGAGCTCATCGCGCAGCTGGCCGCGGAGTCGGAGGAGTTCCAGGGCATGCCGCCCGGAGCGATCTATCTGTCGCTCACGTACTGGACGCGGCTCTACGGCCTGATCTGCATGGAGGTCTTCGGCCAGCTGCACTGGGTGCTGCCGGATGCCGCGGCCTACTTCGAGGCCCAGCTCTACGAGATCGGCCTGGCCCTCGGCCTGGACTGCCCGGCCCCGGAATAGCGATCCGGACAGAAAGAAGCCTGCGGGCGCTTCCAGAACCCTCCGGCCGGGTGGCCGGAACGCTCAGGGTCAGGCGGACTACCTGACTGCCCGCAGGCCCGGTGGCTGGCGTTGAATTGGCCGACCACTTGCCCACTTAACTGTGGTTGGCGGTTAGCCCGCCGCCACCTCACGAGTCCGATAGCAATTCATGCGTTGGACCACCTCCCTTCGCGTGTACTGAGAACCTACTGCCGCCACCTTGATCCTTCAACAGAATTTCGCCCTGGGATGAACCACAATCGAACCCATGATCAGACTCGGACTGCCGGCGATCGTGTTGCTGATCGGAACCGCCTGGTTCGCGTGGGCGTCGTACCGCCGGGCGGTGAACGCGGAGCAGGCACTGACCGAGCTGAACGACGAGCACCGGGCACTGATGCAGGAGGTCAGGGTGCTCGAGCGGGCGGTCGCGGCTGCGGAGCAGGGGCTGCGTACGCTCAGCTCGCATCCGTCGGTGCCGCGCGACGTAGCGCTCACCGCCGACCTGACCATCGCCGATGTCCGGCGACTAGTGCATGGCAAGGAGACCGACGA
>DASSDE010001021.1:0-6435 GCA_035697365.1 Kribbella sp.
GCCGGCCTGGGACTCGGCGCTCGGGCGCGGCCGGCCGGGCTGGCACGTGGAGTGTTCGGCGATCGCGCTGAAGTACCTCGGGATGACCTTCGACGTCCAGGGCGGCGGGTCGGACCTGATCTTCCCGCACCACGAGATGTCTGCGAGCGGCGCGCAGGTCGCCACCGGCGAGCACCCGTTTGCGCGGGCGTACGTGCATCAGGCGATGGTCGGACTGGACGGCGAGAAGATGTCCAAGTCCAAGGGCAACCTGGTGCTCGTCTCCAAGGAACGGGCCGCCGGCGTGGATCCGATGGCGATCCGGCTCGCGCTGCTGACCCACCACTACCGCACCGAGTGGTTCTGGATGCCGTCGGACCTGACCGACGCGCAGGCGCGGCTGGACGTCTGGCGCGGAGCGATCGGGCGCGGCTCCGGCCCGGACGGTGCGGCGGCAGTGGACGCCGTACGCGCGGCACTCACCAACGACCTGGACAGCGCGGGCGCGCTGGCCGCCGTGGACGCGTGGGCCGAAGCCGAAGGCGACGACCACGAGGCCCCCGCGCTGGTCGCCCAGGCAGTCGACGCCCTCCTCGGCATCAAGCTCTGACACAAGTACGTCCGAAGACACAAGTACGTCCGAAGATCTGTGGGGTACCAACCACAGATCTTCGGACGTCAGCGCAATGGTCAGCCGGTTACTGCTTGGTGGGTCTTCACCGGGGTTGGGATGGGGGCGGCCGGCGGGGACTCCACCTGCGGCGGGGCCGGGTGGTCGACCGGAGGCTTCCGGGTCGGCTTGGGCTTCGGCTTCGCGGCCGGCTTGGCGCAGGTCGCCGACGCCAGGTTGATCGTCTCCGCGCCGCCGCCCAGCTCGATGGTCAGTCCGGTGACCGTGAACGCACCGTCCGAGTGCTTGCTCTGACTGTTGACCTTGATGGTCGCCAGCGGGTTGGACGGCAGACTCGCACCCTGCGTCGTGGTCGGCACCTTGAGCGTCTGCCCGAGCAGCGTCAGCGAACCGACGTCGATGCCCCCCTTGCCGCCGGAGCACCAGACGTTCAGCGAGTCGATCGCGAGCAGCGACTTCGGCGGGGTGAGCAGCAGGTTGCACAGATCCGGCAGGTTCTTCACCGGCAGGTCCTTGGTGCTCAGGCTCGGCAACGGCAGCGGGAGCCCGAGGTCCGGCAACGCGAGGTCCGGCAGCGGCAGGTCGTCCGCGCCGGTCTTCGGCAGGCTCGCGCACTGCTGCTTGAGCTCCGGCGGGATCTTCACCTGGTTGAGGATGTCCGGCCCGATCACGATGTCGAACAGCTCGACCGAGGCCGAGTCGTTGCCCGCGGTCGCCGTACCGGCCCGGACCGAGAGCAGCGGGTTCTTCGGCAGCTCGAGGGCTGACGTCGTCGCCCGCTTCCCGTCCAGGGACTCCGCGTACGGGGTCTTCGGGATCGGGACCTGACCGTCGGCGCTCACCGCGTACGCCGAGGAGGGGCGGGCTGCCGCGTTGCCGGTGGGGGCACTTGCGACCAGGCTGAACGTCACGACGCCCGCCACGGCCGCGGCCGTCAGCACCGTCGACCGAGACGGCCTGGACAGCACCGTCGGCCTCAGACGCCCTCGCAGCTGTCGCATCGGAATCTCCTTATTTGCTGTCGATCAGGACGAGCGTCCCGAGCGGAACCTTCTGCAGATCGGCGAGCGCGGTCTTCGGCACCCGGACGCAGCCCGCGCTGATCGCCGCACCGAACACGTGCGGGTTCGGCCAGCCGTGGATCGCGACCGTACCAGGTCCGCCACCGAACGTGTCCAAGGTGGGACTGTGCGCACCCAGGGGGAGGACGACCGGCGACGCCGACCGTTGGTGGTCGATGATGGAGCCGAGCAGGAACGTCCGGCCGGGCGGCGTCGGCGTCTTGGTCGCGCCGACCCCGGCCTTCCAGGTCCCGAGGCTCTTGTTGTTGCGGAACAGCTCGAGCGTCCGCGAGCTGGTGTGGACGCGGATCAGGTACGACGAAGAGGCCCGGTCGAGGTCCTCGTCCTGGATCCAGCCGGTCGACCGGTTCGGCTTGGAGGGCAGCAGGACCCGGAGCCACCCGTCGGTCTGGTCGACGACCGGCAGCCAGGTCGGCCCGAACTGGGTCGGGCCGATCTTCCCGAACGCGTCGTCGGCGTCGGGGGAGCTGAACAGCGCGGTCTCGGCCCGCGGGTGCACGACCAGGCCGCCGGTCCCGGAGAACGGGTCGGTGTCGAGCGGAGCGGTGGCGATCGTGGTGGCGGTCGTCGACGCCGCCAGCGTGGTGAGGTCGACGTTCTTGTGGTGGTCCTTGTCGCCGAAGATGCCGATCGCGGCGACGACCCCGAGCAGGATGAGCACGGCCAGTGCAGGGACCGACGTACCGCCCCGCTCGTTGCGCATCCGTTTGGCTCCCCGTGGTCACGGTGGCGGCGCCGCTCCCGGCACCGTCACCCCCCAGTTGTCCGGTCGAGAATAAACCCACTGGTAACAACGCGCCACACCTCGCGGAGTTACACCGTCACGTAGTGCGCCGCGATGTCGTCACTCGTGGTCAGCCAGACGTCGCTCTGCGCGGCAATGTACTGCAGTGCCAGGTCCAGGTACTTCGCCCGGAACGGCTGCCCGATCACGAACGGATGCAGCGCGAGCGCCATCACCCGCCCGGTCTCCGCGGAGTCCTCCCGGAGTACGTCGTACTGGTCCTTCACCATCCGCAGGAAGTCGGGGCCGCTCAGTCCGCGCAGGAAGAGGCCGAGGTCGTTGAGCTCGACGGTGTACGGGACGCTGAGCATGCCCGGGACGTTCAGGCGGTAAGGCTGGTCGTCGTTCGTCCAGTCGAGGACGTACTGGTAGCCGAGCTCTGAGAGCAGTTGGGGGCTGTTGTCGGTCTCGGTGAGAGCGGGTCCCATCCAGCCCTTCGGCCGCTGCCCGGTGGCCTTCTCGATGGTGGTGGTGATGTCGGTGAGGATGCGGCGCTCCTCGTCGGCTTCGTAGCCGGTGTGCAGTTCCGAGTTCGTCCGGCCATGGGCGAGCCAGGCCCAGTTCCGCTCGGTGCCGGCCTCGATGATCTGCGGGTTGTGCTCGGTCACGAGCGAGTTGATCAGGGCGCTCGCACGGAGTCCGTACCGGTCGAGGATGTCCATGGTGCGCCAGATGCCGACGCGTTCGCCGTACTCGCGCCAGCCGTGGTTGAGCGCGTCCGGCTTGATGTCGAGCGGCCAGATGCTCGTCGACGGCTGACCGGGGAGGAAGTGCTCGATGTTCAGGCCGACGTAGAAGGCGACCCGCTTGCCGTCGGGCCAGGCGAGGCGGGGCCGGGCAGGGAGTGGGCTGTAGTCGTAGAGCGTCATGCCTGGACGGTAAAGTCTGACATCAGTGTCAGGTGCAAGGCTGGAGGCCGGGCGTGCGGATCGGTGAGCTGGCGCGGCGGACCGGGGTGAGCGAGCGGTCGCTGCGGTACTACGAGGTGCAGGGACTGCTGGTCTCGGAGCGATCCGCCGGCGGGCAGCGGGAGTACGTCGAGCGCGCCGTGGACCGGGTGATCCTGATCCAGGAGCTGTTCGCGGCCGGGCTGCACAGCAAGAAGATCGCCGAGCTGCTGCCGTGCATGCGCGACCCGGACGGCGGCCCGAACGAGCGGGCCACGCCCGAGCTGGTCACCGAACTGACCGCCGAGCGGGACCGCATCGACCGGATGATCACCGACCTGACCACCTCCCGCGCGGTACTGGACGACGTCATCAGCACCGCCACCCGGGAGATGCCCTAGGTCTGTCAGTCGGTGGGGTGGTTCTTGTTGCGTCGCTTGAGGTAGCGCTCGAACTCGGCGGCGATGGCCTCGCCGGTGGCCTCGGGAAGCTCGGTGGTGTCGCGTTGCTCCTCGAGCGAGTGCACGTACTCCGCGACCTCCGGGTCCTCTTCGCTGAGCTCGTCGGCGCCGCGCTGCCAGGCGCGCGCCAGCTCCGGCAGGTCGCCCTCGGGGATCGCCAGGTCGAGCAGCTCCTCGACCTTGCCGAGCAACGCCAGCGATGCCTTCGGGCACGGCGTGCCGGCGATGTAGTGCGGGATCGCGGACCAGATCGACACCGACGGGACGCCGAGGGTGGTGCAGAGGTCGGCGAAGACACCGGTGATGCCGGTCGGGCCCTCGTAGGTCGACGGCTCCAGGCTCCAGGCCGCGGCCAGCTCCTCGTCGGACGAGGACGCCGACACCGGGATCGGCCGGGTGTGCGGCGCGTCCGCGAGCAGCGCGCCGAGCACGACCACGACCTGCGCGTTCGACTCGTCGACGATCTCCAGCAGCTCCCGGGAGAACGCCCGCCAGCGCATGTTCGGCTCGACACCGCGGATCAGGACGACGTCGCGGCCGGTGTCCTGCGGCCGGGCCAGGTAGACCCGGGTGGTCGGCCAGGTCAGCTGCCGGACCCCGTCCTCGTCGACGCCGACGCGCGGGCGGTTCACCTGGTAGTCGTAGTAGTCCTCGGGGTCGATTGCCGTGACGAGCTCCGCGTCCCACTCGTCGATCAGGTGGTCGACCGCTCCGGTGGCCGCCTCGGCCGCGTCGTTCCAGCCTTCGAACGCGGCGATCACGACCGGGTCCCTCAGGTTCGCGAGATCCACCACTCGCAGGCCCCCTGTCGTCTCGTTAGCCGATCCGGCGGTCGCCGGAAACCGGACTGCCAGCCTACGTGCTCAGCCGTTCCGGCGTGCCTGGTTTCACCCCAGGCGGAACGTGTCGTCCCCGACCAGGGAGAATGGACACGACGATCGCTGGACACGGAGTAGAGGAGCTGTAGTTGCCGGCCCTGCAAGCGGTGCTGTGGGACATGGACGGGACGTTGGTCGACTCCGAGAAGGTCTGGGCGGAGGTGCAGCTGGAGCTGATGGCCGAGCTCGGCGCGACCTGGACGATCGAGGACTGCATGACCTTGATCGGCAGCGACCTGCGCGAGGCCGTGAAGGTCTGGCTGGCGCGGATCCCGGACGGTGTGATCACCGGCGACGAGTTGGCGCACCGGATGTTCTCCGAGGTCGTCGAGGCGCTCCGCAAGGAGGTGACCTTCCAGCCGGGTGCGCTCGAGCTGCTGCAGGCGCTCCGCAAGGACGGGGTGCCGTGCGCGCTGGTGTCGGCCTCGTACCGGACGATGATCGACGCGGTGCTCGGGCACCTGCCGCCGGACCCGTTCGACGTGATCGTGGCCGGCGACGAGGTGACGCTCGGCAAGCCCAACCCGGAGCCGTACCTGACCGCCGCGGAGAAGCTCGGCGTCGATCCGGCGTCCTGCGTGGTGATCGAGGACTCGATGACCGGCACGCAGGCCGGCACCGCGGCCGGCATGTACGTCGTCGCCGTGCCGCAGTGGATCAGCATTCCGGAGGCGCCGCGGCGGCTCGTCGTGAAGACGCTGGAGCCGCTGACGCCGGAGTCCCTGCGCGCGCTGCTCCGTTGAGGAGCTACCGTCACCTGGTGCCCTCGGGGGCGTTGTGTGAGTAGCGGGCTGGGGAAAGGTGAGACGGTGAGCGAGTGGGTGCGCCGGGTGGCGGCGGCCGTGGCGGTCGGTGCGCTGGGGGTGTCCCTGGCGAGCTGTGGCGACCCGGACGACAACGCTCCGCACCCGGGGGAGACGACGCCGAAGCTGCTGCTGCTGCGGCTCGCCACCACGGACTCGGTCACCTCCCTCGACCCCGCCGGGCCGTACGACGTGGCCTCACGCACCGTCCAGGCCAACCTGTACCAGACGCTGCTGACGATCTTCCCGGACAAGCCGACGCCGGTCCCGGACGCGGCGGACTGCCAGTTCGACTCGCCGACCACGTACACGTGCAGCCTGAAGGAGCACCTGACCTTCCCGAACGGGCACGAGCTGACCGCGTCGGACGTGAAGTTCAGCTTCGACCGACTGGTCCGGCTGAAGACTCCCGGTGGGCTCGCGCCGCTGTTCGCCACGGTGAAGTCGGTCAGTACGCCGGATCCACTGACGGCCGTGTTCCACCTGAGCAGCCCGGACGCCCGGCTGCCCTACCTGCTGACCACGACCGCCGCGTCGATCGTCGACGAGCAGGCATACCCGGCGAACCAGCTGCTCGACGCCAAGGCGATCGGCAGCGGGCCGTTCCAGCTGGCGTCGTTCAAGCCCGGCGCCGAGCTCACGATGACCAAGTTCCCTGCCTACCGGGGTGCGCGCGCCGCGCAGAACGACGGCGTGACGATCAGTACGGTGCCGGACTCGAAGACGCTCTACGAGCAGATCGCGACCGGCAAGACCGACCTCGCCTTCCACGGCCTGGGGCCGAGCCTGCTGGACAAGCTGCGCAAGTCCGACAAGGTCCAGGTCGTCGAGGCCGGCTCCGCGGAGATCCGGCTGTTCGCGTTCCAGATGAAGTCGCTGCTGTCCCGCCAGCCGGCCGTCCGGCGGGCCGTCGCGCAGCTGATCGACCGG
>DASSDE010001022.1:0-2429 GCA_035697365.1 Kribbella sp.
GATCGCTCGGTGGACCGGCCAGGGCAAGCAGGTCGTTTACTGCCTGCTCACCTCCGGCGAGGCGGGGATCGACGGCGTCGACCCGGCGGAGTGCGGCCCGTTACGGGAGGCCGAGCAGATCGAATCCTCCCGGATCGTCGGGGTGTCGGCGGTGGAGTTCCTCGGCCAGCCCGACGGCACCATCGAGTACGGCGTGGCGCTGCGGCGCGTGATCGCGGCCGCGATCCGGCGGCACCAGCCGGAGATCGTCATCACGAACAACTTCCGCGACACCTGGGACGGCGACGTCACGCTGAACCAGGCCGACCACATCAACACCGGCCGCGCGACCCTGGACGCTGTCAGGGACGCGGCGAACCGCTGGATCTTCCCGGACGCCGGCGACAAATGGGACGGCGTCCGACAGGTCTGGGTGTCCGGCTCACCGAACTCACGGCACGGGGTGGACACCTCCGACACCTTCGAGGTCGGTGTGCGCTCGCTGCAGGCACACAAGGCCTACATCGACGGCTTGAACTGGCCCGACTTCGACCCGGAGGAGTTCCTCGAGGGAGCGTCGCGGCCGGCCGGCACGCTGCTCGGGTCGAAGTACGCGGCCCGCTTCGAGGTCTTTACTCCGTGAGGTCGTCTGGGTCGCCTAGGTCGCGGTAGGCGAGCAGGTGCGGCGGCGTCGGCTTCGGGCGTCGCGGCTCACGGTCGCCGGCCGTTCCGGGGCCGGGCGGGTTGTTCGGCCCGGCCCACGAGCGGACCAGCGCGCGGCCGCCCTTGCGGGTCATCCGGTGCAGGTCGATCCGCTGCACCTGAGCGGCCGGGATGCCGAGCTGCGCGAGGCTGCGGTTCACCATCTCGCAGGCCGCGTCGTGCCTGCGCGGCGACATGTTCTGCTGCAGGACGACCGCGATCGAGCCGTCCGGCAGATCCTCGATCCGCTGGAACTTCATGCCCTTGTCCAGCGACCAGGAATGCAGGGCCAGGTCGATGTAGTCGGCGTTGGAGAGTCGCCGATCGGGCTTCGCGCGCGCAACCACTTCGTATCGGGCCATATCCCGATCATCCGTCGGCGGGATCCGGATTTCCAGGAATCTGCAGGATCCGTTGAGCCTCGCTGAGGACGGCAGGGGAGGCGAGCGACTGCCAGCGGGGCAGCAGTTCCTGCAGGTACGGGCGTAGCCGTACGGCCTGCTCGGCGTCGTTGTCGAGGACGTCGAGCTCGTTGACGATGGTCAGGTCGACGAAGTCGCGCAGGTCCTCGGCGCCGAGCTCCTCCGACGTACCGGTGAAGCGGTCGGCGGTCGTGCGGTGCTCGGCGAGGTCGCGCCAGGTCGTCTGCCGGTCGCAGGCCCCGTACCGGTAGACGATCGCCTCGGCCGCCGGGCCGATCACCGACTCGAGCACCGGGCGTTCGGTCCGCCAGTCGAACAGCTGCGTCGGGAAGCCGTCGGTCCCGTACGCGGCGTGAGCCAGGGCGGCGAGCACCAGCGTGTCGGACGCGCCGAGCGACCCGAGACGCTTGGCGACGCGGTGCAGGTGCACGTACAGGCTGCCGCCGGCATGGTCGAGCTCGTCCGCGCCACGCACCATCAGCAGCGAACCCAGATCCTCGAAAGTGCTCATCTGACCCCTTCTCACCTCGGAGCGGCCAAACCCGCAGATCAACCACGGTAAAGCCTGGACCTACCCCCTGCCCATCACTCCGGCGTGGCTGCGGGTAACGGGGTGAGGGTGCGGCGGGTCTGTTCCAGGAGCAGGTGCAGCATCGGATTCGCCGTGTGCCGGGGCCAGATGAGGGCGAGGACGTTCGGCTCGGCGTCGATCAAGGGGAGCCAGGTCAGACGCGGATGGGCGAAGTACGTGACGGTGGAGGCCGGTGCGATCCAGCAGCCGTGCCCCGCCGCCACCAGGTGCAGGCACTCCTCGGGCGTCCGCGCCTGCGGGCCGAAGATCGCTCGGGTGCCGTCCGGGCGCGGGTCGATGAACCAGAAGTCGATGACGGCCACGGGCATCCCGTCGCGCGGACCGACCACCGGTACGTCGGCGAGGTCCGCGATGCGCAGCGCCGTACGGGATTCGAGCCGGTGACCGGGCGGTAGCGCGACCCACCGTTCCTCGGGCAGCAGCGGATGGACGGTGAACCGCGGGTCGTCGCCGATCGGCAGCCACAGGAAAGCGGCGTCCGCCCGCCCGGACGTCAGTGCGTCCAGTTCGTCGGGCAGCGTGTGCACCGAGAGCGGCCGGATCTCGAGTTCTGGCACCTGGTGCCGTACGGCGGCCTCGCCCGCGGGCATGAAATGTGCCGTGCTCTGCGCCTTGAACGCGATCCGCAACGGGTCCGGCCGTCCGGACGCGGCCACCCGCGCCTCAGCCACCATCGCCTCCGCCGACGACAGCAACGCGGCGCCCTGCTTGAGCACGACCTCACCGGCCGCGGT
>DASSDE010001023.1:0-3715 GCA_035697365.1 Kribbella sp.
GGGCGCCGTACTTGATCTTCATCCGGTCGCCGTCGACGAGGGTCTGGACGCTGCGGATGTCGGTGAACGGCGGCAGCACCGCCACCTCGACCCGCTCGAAGTCGTGCTTCTTGTCCTGCAGCGTCCACGACAGCTTCTGCAACAGGTGCACGGCCTCGACGTGGTTGAGGTTCATCTTCCAGTTGCCCGCCATCAACGGCGTACGGGCAGCATCTGCCATGGTGGTCAGTCCTCTTCCAGTACGGCGAGACCCGGGAGCTCCTTGCCCTCCAGGTATTCCAGCGACGCGCCGCCACCGGTGGAGATGTGGCCGAACGCGTCGTCGGCGAAGCCTAGCTGCCGGACGGCGGCCGCGGAGTCACCGCCGCCGACGACACTCAGGCCATCCACCTCGGTCAACGCCTGCGCGACGGCCTTGGTTCCGCCCGCGAACGCCGCCATCTCGAAGACGCCCATCGGGCCGTTCCAGAAGACGGTCTTCGCGTTCGCGATCTCGGCGGCGAAGGCCTTGCCGGACTCGGGGCCGATGTCCAGGCCGAGCTGGTCGGCCGGAATCGCGTCCGCCGCGACGACGGTGGCCGGGGAGTCGCCCTTGAACTCCGGGGCGACCACGATGTCGGTGGGCAGCACGATCTTGTCGCCGGCGTCCTTCAGGTACCCGCGGACGACGTCGAGCTGGTCCTCCTCGAGCAGGCTCTTGCCGACCTCGTGGCCCTGCGCCTTCAGGAACGTGAAGACCATGCCGCCGCCGATCAGCAGCTTGTCGGCCTTGGCGAGCAGGTTGTCGATCACGGCGAGCTTGTCCGAGACCTTCGCGCCGCCGAGCACCACGACGTACGGACGGGCCGGCTCTTCGGTCAGCTTCTTCAGTACGTCGACCTCGGCGAGCACCAAGCCGCCGGCCGCGTGCGGCAGCTTGCGCGCCACGTCGTACACACTGGCCTGCTTGCGGTGCACGACACCGAAGCCGTCACTGACGAACACGTCCGCGAGCGCCGCGAGCTCCTCGGCCAGTGCGCCGCGCTCGGCCTCGTCCTTGCTCTCCTCGCGGGGGTCGTAGCGAACGTTCTCCAGCAGCAGGACCTCACCCTCGTCCAGGTCCTGGACCGCGGACTGCGCGGCGTCGCCCGTCACGTCGGTGGCGAAGTGGACGGTGATCCCCTCGGGCTGCAGCAGCTCACCGAGCCGCTGCGCGACCGGGGCGAGCGTGAACTCCGGGTTCGGCTTGCCCTTCGGCCGGCCGAGGTGGGCGGTGACGATCACCTTCGCACCGGCCTTGGCCAGCTTCACCAAGGTCGGCAGCGAGGCCCGGATCCGGCCGTCGTCGCCGATCACGGCGTCCTTGATCGGCACGTTCAGGTCGGACCGGACCAGCACCCGCTGACCGGCCAGGTCGCCCAGATCTTCGATGGTCTTCACAGTTCAG
Organism: Kribbella sp.; assembly: GCA_035697365.1. Lineage (GTDB taxonomy): Bacteria > Actinomycetota > Actinomycetes > Propionibacteriales > Kribbellaceae > Kribbella. The sequence continues at coordinate 1,427 of DASSDE010001023.1, forward strand.
CTTCCTTCAGCTCAAGCACAACGTCCGAAGAACCGTGCCGTGCAGGCCACAGTTCTTCGGACGCTACGTGATGGGGATCGTCAGAGCGAGGCGCCGACGTGGTTGACCAGGTCGACGAGGCGGTTCGAGTAGCCCCACTCGTTGTCGTACCAGCCGACGACCTTGACCTGGTTGCCGATCACCTTGGTGAGGCCGGAGTCGAAGATGCAGGACGCCGGGTCGGTGACGATGTCGCTGGAGACGATCTCGTCCTCGGTGTAGGTCAGGTAGCCCTTCAGCGAGCCCTCGGCCGCGGCGGCCTTGTAGGCCTCCTTGACCTCCTCGGCGGTGACGTCCCGGCCGACCGTGACGGTCAGGTCGGTCGCGGAGCCCGTCGGGACCGGGACGCGCAGCGCGTAACCGTCCAGCTTGCCCTTCAGCTCCGGCAGCACCAGGCCGATGGCCTTCGCGGCGCCGGTCGAGGTCGGGACGATGTTCAGCGCGGCGGCGCGGGCGCGGCGCAGGTCCTTGTGCGGACCGTCCTGCAGGTTCTGGTCCTGGGTGTACGCGTGGATCGTGGTCATCAGACCCTTCTCGATCGTGAACGCGTCGTTGAGGACCTTGGCCAGCGGGGCGATGCAGTTGGTGGTGCAGGACGCGTTCGAGATCACGGTGTGCTTCTCGGCGTCGTACAGGTCGTGGTTCACACCCATCACCACGGTCAGGTCCTCGTTCTTCGCCGGGGCGGAGATGATGACCTTCTTGGCGCCGTTGTCGGCGTGCGTCTTGGCCTTGGTGGCGTCGGTGAAGAAGCCGGTGGACTCGATCACCACGTCGGCGCCGACGTCGGACCACTTCAGGTTGGCCGGGTCACGCTCGGCGAAGGCCTTGAAGCTGTGACCGCTGACGGTGATCTCGTCGTCGGTCGCGGAGACCTCGCCCGGGAAGCGGCCCAGGATCGAGTCGTACTTCAGCAGGTGAGCGAGGGTCTGGTTGTCGGTCAAGTCGTTGACGGCGACGACCTCGATGTCGGCACCGGACGCCTGCACGGCGCGGAAGAAGTTACGGCCGATGCGGCCGAAGCCGTTGATACCTACGCGTACGGTCACGGGACTACGTCTCCTCTGAACTGGCTTTTCACTGCCGCTACAGTCCGAACACTAGCCCAACAGCCCACCTGGCCAACTGGTAGCGTCCACATCAGACCACGTGACGCGTCAGTAGCCGGACGAGCAGACCACCCGGACGGCAAACAGCCCCAGAAAGCTCCGGGGCTGCCCGGTGTATACCAGTTGACCAGCTGGTGCTTGCGAGGCGACTCAGCCCAGCCCGAGCGCAGGGTTCGCGGCCCGCGTCCCGCCCGCGTGCTCACGGGCGCCGTCACCGCCTACCTCCGGCTTGCCGACACCACCCAGCGGTGCCTGACCGCTGTTCAGCAGGTCGTGCGCGAACGCCGCGTCCCCCGCCTTGCCGACCCGCAAAGCCCCAGCCACCTTGTCCAGGCCGCTCTGCGGCGCCTGTACCTCGTTGTCAGGCCAGCCCATCCCCGGCTGACCGTCGGCAACCATCTGGTTCTCGCCCTGCGCCTTGGCAGCTTCCTCGGCCGCCTTACGCTCGGCCTCGGCCTGCATCCGCTCGACCTCGCGCTTGATGCCGTCCTGGATGATCTTGTCGTACGCCTTGGCTTCGTCTTCTGCTGTTCCCATGACCCAATCCAAGCAACGCGGCAAGCGCGCGGCGCGGGGTCGCAGATAACGATCCGGTCAGGCCGGGTCGAGCATCTCCGGGGTCAGGTTGGCCTCGGTGTTCGGGATGTTCAGGTCGGCGGCGCGCTTGTCGGCCATCGCCAGCAGGCGGCGGATGCGACCGGCTACCGCGTCCTTGGTGAGAGCCGGCTCGTGCAGCTGGCCGAGCTCCTCGAGGCTGGCCTGCTTGTGCTCCAGGCGAAGCTTGCCGGCGATCTGCAGGTGATCCGGTACGTCGTCGCCGAGGATCTCCAGCGCCCGCTCGACGCGCGCCCCGGCAGCCACCGCGGCACGGGCCGATCGGCGCAGGTTGGCGTCGTCGAAGTTGGCCAGCCGGTTCGCGGTCGCACGGACCTCGCGACGCATCCGGCGCTCTTCCCAGGCCAGTACGGACTCGTGCGCTCCCAGCCGGGTGAGCAGCGCTCCGATCGCGTCACCGTCGCGGATCACCACGCGGTCCACGTTCCGTACCTCGCGGGCCTTGGAGCCGATGCCCAGCCGACGGGCCGCGCCGACCAGCGCCAGCGCCGCCTCGGGCCCGGGGCAGGTGACCTCGAGCGAGGAC
>DASSDE010001024.1:0-2461 GCA_035697365.1 Kribbella sp.
GTCGACGACGCCCCGACCGTCCTGCGGTACGCGAAGGGCGAGGTGTTTGCGGACATCGAGGCGATCGATCGGATCGGGCCGCTCGACGTCCTGCAGCGTTCCGGGAACGACGTGCTGCTGGTCGGGATCGGCGCGATGGCCGCGACCGCGATCGACGTCGCGCAGCGGCTCGAGGCGCACGGGTTCGGCGTCACCGTCGTCGACCCGCGCTGGGTGAAGCCCGTCGATCCGACGCTGGTCGAGCTCGCCAAGGACTTCAAGCTGGTGGTGACGATCGAGGACAACGGCCGCTCCGGTGGCTGCGGCTCGATGATCGCCCAGGCGCTGCGGGACGGCGGGGTGCAGACGCCGTTGCGCGACTTCGGTGTGCCGCAGCGGTTCCTCGAGCACGCCAAACGAGCCGCCGTACTGCAGGAGATCGGACTGACCGGCCAGGAAGTGGCCCGGGAGATCACGGAGCAGCTGACCAGGCACGACGGCGCCGCGCTCACCGAGCCGGATCCGGCCGGCGGCCGCAACGCCTAGCTAGCAGCAGACAGCGACTGAGGCGGGACAGTGACTGAGGCGGGACGGCCCGGGCGGCACAGCCGGCACGCGGCCGACCGGCGGCGGTCGCGGGTCTGGCCGATCCTGCTGTCGCTCGCGCTGGTCGCGGCGGCGGTCGCGGGCGGTCTTGCGTTGCACCGTTCGAGTCAGCACGACCAGGACGTTGCGGACGGCGACGCCGCCACGACCGCGGTCGATCTGGCGGCCCGGTCGGCGGCCGTCGACCAGGTGCTGAAGCGGCGCGCGCAGGCCGTGCGCAGCGGCAACGAGCAGGAGTTCGTCGCCGACGTCGACCCCGCGGACACCCAGCTGGTCGCGCGGCAGCGGACCCTGTTCACGAACCTGCGCCAGTTCGGGTTCGCCAAGCTCGCCTACCAGCAGCTCGCCCAGCAGTACGACGACACCATCGCGCAGAAGTACGGCCCCTCGACGTACCTGGTCGCGGTCGCGATGCAGTACCAGATCAGCGGCATCGACCTGGTGCCGGTGCGCGCGATGCTCGGCTACACGTTCACCCGCCGCCCGAACGGGACCTGGATGCTCGTGTCCGACTCCGACCTCGACAAGCGCCTGCCGCGCGGCTCGCATCAGGAGGCATGGGACACCGGCCCGGTGCTGGTGAAGCGCGCGCCGCGGGTTCTCGTGGTCGTCGAGCAGGGGCAGGACGCGCTGGCGGACAAGCTGGTCACGATGTCCCGGAGCGCGGTGAAGGCGGTCTCGAAGAGCTGGCCCGGCGGCTGGAACGGCTCCGGCGTGGTGATCGCGCTCGACGACAAGGTGGTCCGCGGCGCCGACTACAGCCAGCCGAAGAACGCCGAGGACGCGCTTGCGATGGCGACCTTCGTGTACCGCACGCTGCCGGGTGAGGCCACCGGTGAGGGGCAGCGTGCCGACTCGTACGTCGTGATCAACCCGCACAACCGCACCAAGGTCGACGCCCGGACGCTCGCCCACGAGTTCACCCACGTCGCCACCGCGCCGTACGGGCCGTATGCCCCACGCTGGTTGGTGGAGGGCGCTGCGACGTACGTCGAGTTCCTGCCGATGGACGGGCAGAAGGACCTGGCGATCTCGCAGTACCGGCTGGACGTCCGGACGAAGTACCTGGCGAAGGCGAAGGCCCTGCCGGCCGACGCGACGTTCTTCGACCAGGCCGACAGCTCGTACCCGCTGTCCTGGCTGGCGCTCGACTACCTGTTCAACCGGTTCGGCGGCACCGAGGTCGGCACGCTCTACCGCGAGCTGGCGTCGCTCGGCGTGAACCAGAAGGACCGCGACCGGATCATGCTCGAGCACGTCGGGATGACCGAGGCAGGACTTTTCCGCGCGCTGAAAGCCGCCGCGGCAGCGTAACGCCGCGGCCGTCGAGTAGGGTGACCCAGCTGCGACCCATCGGGTACTCGGAGGGGAACGACCCGAAGTGAGTGCAACGACGCCCAACACCGGCCCGCGCCGCTGGCTGGGGCTGCTGCTCGCGGTGGCCCTGGTGTCGGGCGGCGTCGTCTACACCGTTGAACAGCGTGAGCAGGACGCCCGCGAACGGGTCACCGCGTCACGAACCACACCGCCGCCTCCGAAGGTCACGCGGCCGTCCCGGGTCGCCGCGGCTGTAGCGGCTCGGCGGGTCGCTATCGACACCATCCTGCTGCGCCGCGCGAGAGCCGTGCAGCTCGGCAACGAGCAGCTGTTCCTGGCCGACCTCGATCCGGCCAACAAGAAGCTCGTGGCCGCGCAGAAGATCCTGTTCGCGAACCTGGTCGAGATCGGCTTCGGGGAGCTCGGCTACAGCCAGGCCGAGGAGCGCTTCAACCCGGCGGTGCTCAAGGCCCATGGGAGTACGACGTACCTGGTCCGTGTCCTGATGCGGTACCAGATTCCGAAGGTCGACTTCACGCCGGTGACGACCGAGCTCGGC
>DASSDE010001025.1:0-10624 GCA_035697365.1 Kribbella sp.
GGCGTACGACGGGTTGGCGCTGGCATCGAGCTGGCGCTGGGTCTCGTCGAGCTGGTGCTGCAGCGGCGCGACGCTCTGCTGCAGCTGGTCGGCTCGATGCCGCGCCTCGACGAGCTGCATCTCCAGGGCGCGGACGTAATCGTCCACCGCCTGCTTGTCGTACCCGCGACGGCTGACCGGGAAGCCCCCGGCCGCGGTCGCCGTACGGTCGAAAAACGGCAGGCTCGACTCGTCAGGCATTCCCGAGATTCCCTTCTGGCGGCTCAGCGTGAATCCTTCACAATAAGCCTGTCAGAAACCCGCTCAAACGCCTAAACCAACTACCTGTTGCGGAAGCGATTGATCTGGTCCTCGTGGCGGGCGCGCAGCTCGGGGTCGCGGACGCCGAGTCCCTCGGTCGGCGCGAGGGTGAGGACGCCGACCTTCCCCTGGTGCAGGTTGCGGTGCACGTCGTACGCGGCCTGGGCGGTGTCCTCGAGCCGGTAGACCTTGCTGACCGTCGGGTGCACCATCCCGCGGGCGATCAGCCGGTTCGCCTCCCACGCCTCGCGGTAGTTGGCGAAGTGCGAGCCGATGATCCGCTTCAGGTTCATCCACAGGTACCGGTTGTCGTACTCGTGCATGAACCCGGACGTCGACGCACACGTCACGATCGTCCCGCCCTTGCGCGCGACGAAGACCGAGGCGCCGAACGTCTCCCGTCCCGGGTGCTCGAACACGATGTCCGGGTCGTACCCACCGGTCAGCTCGCGGATCCGGGCCCCGAACCGTTTCCACTCCTTCGGGTCCTGGGTCGACTCGTCCTTCCAGAACTTGTACCCCTCGGCCGTACGGTCGATGATCAGCGACGCCCCCATCGCCCGGCAGATCTCCGCCTTCTCCGGCGACGACACCACGCAGACCGGGATCGCCCCGCCGTTCAGCGCGAACTGCGTCGCGTACGAGCCCAGTCCGCCCGACGCGCCCCAGATCAGCACCACGTCGCCCTGCTTCATGTTGGCCCCGTTCGCCGACACCAGTTGCCGGTACGCCGTGCTGTTCACCAGCCCGGGCGACGCCGCCTCCTCCCAGGTGAGGTGCGCGGGCTTCGGCATCAGCTGGTTCGACTTCACCAGTGCGAGCTCCGCGAGACCGCCGAAGTTCGTCTCGAAGCCCCAGATCCGCTGCTCGGAGTCGAGCATCGTGTCGTTGTGCCCGTCCGGCGACTCCAGTTCGACCGACAGGCAGTGCGCGACCACCTCGTCCCCAGGCTTCCAGGCGTTGACGCCGGGCCCGGTCCGCAGTACGACGCCGGCCAGGTCGGATCCGACCACGTGGTACGGCAGGTCGTGGCGGGCGGTCAGCGGCGACAACTTCCCGTACCGCTTCAGGAACGAGAACGTCGACACCGGCTCGAAGATCGACGTCCACACGGTGTTGTAGTTGATCGCGCTCGCCATCACCGCGACCAGCGCCTCGCCCGGCCCGAGCTCGGGCGTCGGTACGTCGTCCAGGTGCAGGCTCTTGCGCGGATCCTTGTCCTTCGCGTCCAGGCCCTCGAACATCGACGCCTCGTCGGCGTGCACGGTGATCCCGCGATAGTGGTCCGGTACGTCGAGCTCACCGACGGCGGCGTTGTCGCCGGAGAGGATCGCCTCGAGGATCTGCTTCACGGAAGTACCTCCTGCAACGGGGGTCTGGTGAGCGGTGAACTTACCGCCGAGTATGCGCCTGCGCTGTGCCGTGTAACACAGCGAGCGGCCGTTGAGACGACCGTCACGCGATAAGTCCACCGTTGTCAGTGGTCTTACGGGTCTTACCGGGTCTTACCGGGTCTGATCGCGCGAAACCGCTGCGGGATCACCGCAGCCGCGTGTGCAGCCGTACCTGCGTGAAGTCGTCGCCGGACCGCAGTTGCGCCAGATCGCACAACTGGTTCGCCAGCCAGACGCCCCGGCCGCCGAGCCCGTCGAGCGGCGGCAGCACCCTTCCGACGAGCAGATCGTCGATCCGCCCGCGGTCGGTCACGTCGCAGATCAGGGCGCCGTCGGCGATCCACACCGCCAGCAGCCCGCGGCCGCCGCCGAACCGGATGCTGTTCGTGCAGATCTCGTGCAGCGCCAGCGACAGGTCCTCCAGCCGGTCCCGGGACACGCCGTGCGACGCCGCCTGCCCGCCCAGCCACTGCCGTACCTCGCCGAGCTCGTCCGGCCCGAACTCCCACCGTTCGGCACGATCCGGTACGGCGTCCAGCGCCGTCCGGAACGCCTTCTCCGCAAGGGCTCCGGCGCTGGACGGACCCGCGTGCGTCACGGTCGGATCGATGCCGACGGAGGCCTCGTACGCGCAGTACAGCCGGAACGACCGGTCGTGCGCGAAGGCGAGATCGGACAGCGCCTCGTGCAGGAGCACCTCGTCGTACGCGGCTGTGCTCCGGCCCGGGTACGCCGCCTCGCTGACCGCGCGCACCGGCCCGGGATACTGCTCGATGATGCTGCGCCAGAACGGGATCAGCCGCGCCGGGTTGCCGCCGGCAACAGTCATGTCGCTGAACCGGACCTGCCGCCGATCCGCCCCGAGGGCGTCGCGCAGTACCGCGATCCGCTCCGGTGGAAGCGCCGCCACGATGGTTTCCCCGGCCGCCAGTCCCTCGGACACGAAGGCCGCCGCGCGCTCCACGAAGTCCGCGTCGGTGGCATGGACGACGGCGTCGTGGGTGAACCCGGTCGGCGCACCGTGCAAGGAATCGGTGGCGCTGTCCCTCAGCACTCGAACAGAGTAGTCGGCGGGGCACAACTCAGGCGGATGTTTTTGCGCGCCGTCACGCCTGGTGCGAGGCCGGTGGCTCCACGAGTTCGACCAGTACGCCGCCGGCCGACTTCGGGTGTACGAAGTTCACCCGCGAGCCGGCCGTACCGCGCCGTGGCTCGTCGTAGAGCAGCCGCGCGCCACGTTCCCGCAGCACGGCGCTGACCGCGTCGAGGTCGTGCACCCGGTACGCGAGTTGCTGGATGCCGGGACCGCGCTGATCGAGGAACTTCGCGATCGGCGACGCGTCCGACAGCGGCGCCAGCAGCTGGATCGAGGACCCCGAGTCGCCGACCGCGAGCATCGCCTCCCGGACGCCCTGCTCCTCGTTGATCTCCTCATGCGTCACGGTCATGCCGAACACCTCGGCGTAGTGCCGGACGGCCTCGTCGAAGTCGGCCACCGCGACGCCGACATGGTCGATCGCATCGAACAGCTGATCCATCCACCAAGCCTCGCGCAGACCGGCCGCCGCGACCATCGAAAGTGGCCCAGGTGACACGATCCGTGTGACCCGTCTGACGTGCGTGACCAGCGGCGTACCAGTGCCGTCGCAGGTATCGTGACAGCATGTCTGAGACCCGGAACTCAAGCGTCATCGTCGCCGGTGCACGAACCCCGATCGGGCGGTTGCTGGGCGGCCTCAAGGGCTTCACCGGCGCCGATCTCGGCGGCTTCGCGATCAAGGGTGCCCTGCAGAAGGCCGGCGTCGCGCCGGAGCAGGTCGAGTACGTGATCATGGGCCAGGTGCTGCAGGCCGGCGGCGGCCAGATCACCGCCCGCCAGGCCGCGGTCAAGGGCGGCGTTCCGATGGACGTACCGGCGATCACGATCAACAAGGTCTGCCTGTCCGGGCTGAACGCGATCGCGCTCGCCGACCAGCTGATCCGGGCCGGCGAGTACGACGTCGTCGTGGCCGGCGGCATGGAGTCGATGACGAACGCGCCGCACCTGTTGCCGAAGTCCCGTGAGGGCTTCAAGTACGGCGACACGACGCTCGTCGATTCGATGGCGTACGACGGGCTCTGGGACGCATTCACCGATCAGGCCATGGGTGCACTCACCGACCAGCAGAACAACGCGGTCGAGAAGCTGACCCGCGCGGAGCAGGACGAGTTCAGCGCTCGTTCGCACCAGCGCGCCGCCGAGGCCTGGAAGAACGGCCTGTTCGCGGACGAGGTCGTTCCGGTCGAGGTGCCGCAGCGCAAGGGCGACCCGATCGTGGTGGACAGCGACGAAGGCGTTCGCGGTGACACGTCGGCCGAGGTGCTGGCCAAGCTGCGGCCCGCGTTCGGCAAGGACGGCACGATCACCGCCGGCTCGGCGTCGCAGATCTCCGACGGTGGCTGTGCGGTCGTCGTGATGAGCAAGGCGAAGGCCGAGGAGCTCGGGCTCAGCTGGATCGCCGAGATCGGTGCGCACGGTTCGGTCGCCGGCCCCGACTCGACGCTGCAGAGCCAGCCGGCCAACGCGATCACCAAGGCCTGCTCGAAGGAAGGCGTTCAGCCCACCGACCTCGACCTGATCGAGATCAACGAGGCGTTCGCCGCGGTCGGCATCGCGTCCGCCCGCGAGCTGCAGGTCAGCGAGGACAAGGTCAACGTGAACGGCGGCGCGATCGCCCTCGGCCACCCGATCGGGATGTCCGGTGCGCGGCTCGTACTGCACCTCGCGCTCGAGCTCGGTCGCCGCGGCGGCGGCCTCGGCGCAGCCGCCCTCTGCGGTGGCGGCGGCCAAGGCGACGCCCTGATCATCCGAGTACCGAAGCACTGATGCAGATCCCGCATTCGCCCGACGGCCCGGGTTCGGCCACGAGGTCGAGCCGGACTGTCGGGTCGCGGCTGTTCTTGCGCTCGCTCGGCGTGGGGCGAGTGGGCTGATGCCGCGCCGTACGCCGCCGGTTGGTGAGTTGGTTGCGCAGGCCCGGGAGGGCGAGTCCCGGGCGGTCGCTCGGCTGATCTCGCTCGTCGAGGACGAGTCGCCGCTGCTGCGGGACGTGATGGCTGCGCTCGCGCCGTACGCCGGGAACGCCCACATCGTCGGCATCACCGGCTCGCCCGGGGTCGGGAAGTCGACGTCGACGTCGGCGCTCGTGTCGGCGTACCGCGAGACCGGCAAGCGGGTCGGCGTCCTCGCGGTGGATCCGTCGTCGCCGTTCTCCGGCGGTGCATTGCTCGGCGACCGCGTACGGATGCAGGACCACGCGACCGACCGCGGCGTGTTCATCCGGTCGATGGCGTCCCGCGGGCACCTCGGCGGACTGGCGTGGTCGACACCGCAGGCGCTGCGGGTGCTGGACGCGGCCGGGTTCGACGTGGTGCTGGTGGAAACGGTCGGGGTCGGGCAGTCCGAGGTGGAGATCGCCGGCATGGCCGACACCACCCTGGTGCTGCTGGCGCCCGGGATGGGCGACGGGATCCAGGCCGCGAAGGCCGGGATTCTCGAGGTCGGTGACATCTACGTGGTCAACAAGGCCGACCGGGACGGCGTGCAGTCCGTGACCCGGGACCTCAGGTCGATGCTCGCGCTGGCCGAGCGCTCCGAGGGCTCCTGGACACCGCCGATCCTGAAGACCGTGGCCGCCCGCAACGAAGGCATCGACGAGGTGGTCCAGGCGATCGAGGACCGGCTCGCCTGGATGCAGGGGAACGGCGTCCTCACCGACCGCCGGCGCAGTCGCGCGCGGGACGAGATCGAGGCGATCGCGACCACCGCGCTGCGCGCCCGGTTCGCGCACCTGCATGGCGACGCGCGGCTCGACGTCCTGGCCGCCAAGGTCGTGGACGGCGGCCTGGATCCGTATTCGGCGGCGGACGAACTGATCGCCGCTTTGTGACTCTTGTCTCGCCGTGGAACAATCAACCACGCAGTGTCACTGTGTTTCTTTCACTTTCGTTCACCGAGAGTTGTGCCGAATTCGGGCAAATGCCGCAGGATTTCCGGCGGGTACGCTGATCCGCGTCTCACGGCGGCGCGCCGGTGGCTGCCGTGCCCCCGGATCCGTTACAGAATGGACCTTGTAGCTGGTGAGCATTGTGCGGTGGGCTGTGTTCAGTCAGTGACAATTGGTGACGGTCCGTGATACAAACTCAAACACAGTCGACCGAGTGGGTTAGGAACAAGGAGTGGCGACATGCCGAAGAAGCTGTTGATCTGGTCGCTCATCGCCTTTGCCGGCTTCTATCTGTTCACTCAGCCGGCCAACGCCGCGGGAGCCGTGGGAGGCGCGTTCTCCGCCGTTGGTGATGCGTTCGGGAGTGTCATCACCTTCCTGACCGCGCTGTTCAGCTGATCTCGGGTGTCCCGTTACGCGTAATCGTGCGGGACACTGAGGTTGTACGGGGTCACACAACAGCGTGACAGGGGAGTGAGTGGATGGCCGGAATAGGCCTGTTCCGGATCTTCGACCCGAAGGTCCGGCGCCACCTGATCTCGGACGAGGGCGAAGTCGTCATCGACGAGGTCCGGCAGCACTGGGTGGTGTATTCGGTGCCGATGCTGGAGGTTGCGTTGGCGGCCGCCCTGCTGCTGACGATGGCAGCCACCGCGATCGGTGGGCAGCCGGTGCTGCTGGCGATCGTGCTGGTGTTGCTGACCCATGCCTTCTGGCAGTTCCTCACCCATCATCGGGACCGCTTCGTGGTCACGAACATGCGGGTGATGCGGATCCGCGGCGTCTTCTCCCAGACCGTCGCGACCACCCCGATCGCCCGGGTTCTCGACATCACCCTGCAGAAGCCGATCATCGGCCGGATGCTCGGCTACGGCCACTTCGTGTTCGAGTCGGCCGCGCAGGACCAGGGCTTCCGGGAGATCAAGTGGGTCAGTCGTCCCGACGACCGTGACCTGACCATTCAGCGCGTCATCCAGCGCACCGGCCTGCGCGCGTCCGCGAGCGTCGACGTACTCGAAGGAGACGAGGACTCCGACGACGACGGCACCGGCCCGATCGGCATGGACTCCGCCCAGGAGGTCGCCGCGAGCACCGCACCGGCCCCCGCCAGCGCACAACCGTCCCGCCCTGCCTCAGCACCGCCTGCAGGCCCCGCTTCGAAGTCGATCTTCAACAGCGAACGCGGCAACTGGACCGACAACGACTAAGGCGCGCCTCCTCGACCGCTGAGCCCGCACCGAGCCCCGCTCACCGACTGGCGTCCGACGGGTTGCTGGGCTGGGTGCCGGCGAGTTGCTGGAAGTGGGCGCGGCGGCGTTCTCGGTGGGCTCGTTCGGGGTGGTTCGGTGGCGCCGTGTCGAGTGCCGCCTGGAGCTCGGTGATTGCTTCGGTGTAGCGCGACCGCCGGGCGAGCAGCTCGCCGCGTACGGCGTGCCGGCGCGAGCTGGGCGGGATCGTGTCGAGCAGCGTGAGCGCGGTGTCGACGTCGCCGGTTTCCGCGACGGCCACGATGCGGGCGAGCTCGGCGGCTGGGCTGGGGGAGACGTCGATCAGCAGGTCGTACAGCCGGACGATCTCGTGCCAGTCGGTGGCGTTGTAGCTACGGGCACGGGCATGTTCGGCCGCGATCGCCGCCTGCAGTTGGTACGCGTCCGCCTGCCGTCCGGTGCGTTCCAGCGACTCGTTGAGCAGCGCGATGCCGCGGGCAACCATCGCCTGGTCCCACAGCGTGCGGTCCTGTAGATCGAGCGTCACCACCTGACCGGCCTCGTCGAGGCGAGCCGCCCGGCGGGCCTCGGTGAGGAGCAGCAGCGCGAGGACGGCGATCGGGGTCGGCTGTTCGGGCAGCAGCGAGTGCAGGAGCTCCGCGAGCCGGATCGCCTCCGTGCAGAGATCCACGTCGTACGCCGCGTCGCCCTCTGCCGGCGCGTGTCCCGCGGTGTAGAGACTGTGCACGACGGCGCACACGGCAGGTAGTCGGTCGGGCAGCTCCGCCTCGGACGGCACCCGGTACGGGATCCGCGCCGCCGCGATCTTCTGCCGCGCCCGGACCAGGCGCTTCTGTGTGGCGACCTCGGTCGTCAGCAGGGCGCCTGCGATCTGGGCGGGGGACAGGCCGCAGAGCGTGCGGAGCGCGAGAGCCACGCGGGTCGGAGGCGACAGCGACGGGTGACAGCAGGTGAAGATCAGCCGCAGCAGGTCGTCCTGCACCACCTCCTCGGGCTCGACCTCGCGCTTGGTCAGCGCGATCAGGTCCGCGCCGTCGCGCTCCTTCGCACCCCGGGCCCGCTCGCGACGGATGCTGTCGATCGCCTTGCGCCGCGCGGTGAGAGTCAGCCAGGCGCGCGGCTCCGGCGGTACGCCCGTCACCGGCCACGTCCCAAGCGCCGCCAACGCCGCCTCCTGAACGGCATCCTCGGCCAACTGCACATCACCCAGCACCCGAATCAAACTCGCAAGAATCCGACCCCCCTCAACCCGAACCACCTCCCCCACCACCTCACCCCGAGCCGCCAGTACGGCGGCGTGCTGGGGCTCGGCTGGTGTTGATCGGTCGCCGCGTTCTTGGTTCATGGGGGCGGGTGGGTTACTTGGCGATGATGACCGGGCGGACTTCGACTGCGCCGGCCCAGGCGGCGGGGATTTCGGCGGCGATCTTGATTGCCTCCTCGAGGTTCTCCGCGTCGATCAGGTAGTAGCCGGTGAGGGCTTCCTTCGTCTCGGCGTACGGTCCGTCGGTGGTGACGATCGGTCCGCCGCGCGCGCCCTCGACCCGGACGACGGTCGCCGTCGCGGTCGGATGCAGTACGGCACTCGCCTCGACCTGCCCGGCGTACTCGACACCGAACCGGCGGTACTCGGCCAGCTCTTCGGCCTGCTCGGGCGCCCACCAGTCGACGTCCGCGGTGTAAGTCAGTGCAAGATACTGAGCCATCGGAATCCTCCTCCTAATTGAGCCTTCTCGAGAAGGGAACGAACGGCAACCTCCACAGAGGACATCCTCACCACGATCTCATTGCGACGCCTCCGAGACTCGTCCGCGGAAGGCCCGTACGACGTCCGGATCGCCGGTGAACTCGATCGCGTCCTCGCCGGCCCGCCCCCACAGCCACAGGTAAACGTCCCCAGGATCACCCGTCACCTCCGCCGCAACCTCCCCGTCGGCCCCTTGCCGTACGTCGACACTCGTCGCGTCGGCGACCACGGTCCAGGACCGACCCGCTGCGGTCAGCCGGATCGCCGCGTCGAGCGGGAACTCCGTGTCGCCCTCCTCCCACCACGGCCCGCCGAGCGTCGGGTAGAGCACCTCGTCGATCCCATCCAGCGCGAGCTCGGCGTCGATCGGTGTCACCGCGTCGTGCGCCTGCTCGACGTCGATGCGGTGCACCACGGTCTCGTGCGCCATCCGCCGGTACCAGAACCCGGAGGTGGTGTCGCGCGGGCTGAACGTCCAGCTCGGCGTGCTCGTCCCGGCGCTCTCCAAGGCGTCGACGATCGCGTGCCGCGCCTCCTCGTACCACTGCAAAGAGTCGAGTCCCGAGAAATCCGGTGGCCAGGGGTCGGGGAGGGCGCCGAGCTTCAGCACCTCGACCTTGTGCACGTACACCTGCGCGACGTGGCGCAGGACGTCGTCCACCGTCCAGCCGGGGCAGTTGGGCACCGCGGCGCCCAGGCCCGTCCGCGCGACCTCGCCCAGCCGCGCACTGTCGGCGCGCAAGTGCTCCAGATATCTCATGCCTCGCACCCTGTCAGAGCCCGCCGACAGTTTTCCGGGTCTCGGGCTAAGGTTCCGCCCATGGCCAGAAAGAGGGCTTTGGCGTTCGATCCGATCGACGAGGCGTCCCGGCAGTGGGGGCGGCGCTGGGGTGCGGTCGAGCAGATGCGGGCCGTCACGTCCCTGATGCGCGCACAGCAGATCGTGATCAACGAGCTCGACGACATCCTCCGCAAGCACGGGCTGACGTTCGCGCGGTTCGAGGCGCTGGTGTTGCTGACGTTCTCGCGGCGCGGGTCGCTGCCGCTCGGCAAGATGGGCGAACGGCTGCAGGTGCACCCGACGTCCGTCACGTCGATCGTGCGCCGGCTGGAGGCGGCCGGCCTGGTGACGCGGACGCCGCACCCGGACGACGGCCGCGCGGTGCTGTGCGAGATCACCACCGAAGGCCGCGAACTGGTCGAACGCGCCACGGACGACCTGGTCAAGGCCGACTTCGCCCTCTCGGGCCTCACCGACGACCAACTCAAGATGCTCTGGTCGGTCCTCGAACCCCTCCGCCACAACGCCGGCGACTTCACCTGACCGCTCCAGCCCTCCACCCGATCCGGTCGAGCTTGGAAATTAGTAGGACATCCTAGTATTTTGGAACCAGTCCCCTAGGAGGTCTGACTGATGGATGCCGAGCAGATCGCGGCCGGCCGGAACCGGTGGCAGCAGCGCTACGACAGCGCGCGCAAGCGGGAGGCCGACTTCACCACGCTGTCCGGCACCGAGGTCGAGCCCGCGTACGGCCCACCGGAGGGGGTGGCCGACCCACGGATGGAGCGGATCGGCTGGCCGGGGGAGTTCCCGTTCACCCGCGGCCTCTACGCGACCGGCTACCGCGGCCGGACCTGGACGATCCGTCAGTTCGCCGGGTTCGGGAACGCCGAGCAGACCAACGAGCGCTACAAGATGATTCTGAACGGCGGTGGCGGCGGCCTGTCCGTCGCGTTCGACATGCCGACGCTGATGGGCCGCGACTCCGACGAGCCGAAGTCGCTCGGCGAGGTCGGCCACTGCGGCGTCGCGATCGATTCGGCCGCCGACATGGACCGATTGTTCAAGGACATCCCGCTGCAGGACGTCACCACGTCGATGACGATCTCCGGGCCCGCCGTCCCGGCGTTCTGCATGTACCTGGTCGCCGCCGAGCGTCAGGGCGCCGACATCAGCAAGCTCAACGG
>DASSDE010001026.1:0-4662 GCA_035697365.1 Kribbella sp.
CGCCCGAACTGCCGGCCGGCGAGTTGTTGCTGTCGGCACCGCCCGGGGTTCCCGAACCGGGCGGCCGGCAGTGGGTGCAAGCAATGATGGTCGTCCCCATGGTCGCGATGATGGGCGCGATGATGCTGATGTTCTCCGGCAGCATCGGCGGCAGCATCCGGTACGCCGTGTTCGGCCTGTTCGGGCTCGCGATGATCGGCATGATCGTGGTCGGGCTGCTGTCCCGCTCCGGCGGCGGCAAGGCCGAGATGGGCAATGCCCGTCGTACGTACCTGCGCCAGCTGGCCCAGCAGCGCACCCGGCTCGGCCGCTCGATCGACCAGCAACGAACCACCTTGTCCTACGTACATCCCACGCCGGACAGCCTGTGGGTGCTCGCGGGCAGCTACCGCCTGTGGGAGCGCCGCCGCGACGACGGCGACTTCGGGATCGCGCGAATCGGTGCCGGCCCGCAGGGTCCGGCCGTGACCGTCGTACCGCCGGACACGCAACCACTCGAGCGGCTGGAACCTCTGTCTGCGCTGGCGTTGCGCCGGTTCGTGTCGACGTACGCCTCCGTGCCAGGCCTGCCGATCGCGATGGCGGTGACCGGATTCGCCCGGATCCATCTTCCCGGGGACCGGGCCCGTTCCGCGGCGCTGGTCCGAGCGATGCTAGCCCAACTAGCAACGCTACAGGCCCCTGACAACCTCAGGATCGCGATCTGCGCGGGCGACGACGTACGCGAGGACTGGGACTGGGCCAAGTGGTTGCCGCACGCCCTGCACCCCGAGCGCTCGGACGCGCTGGGTCCGCTGCGATTGCTCGCCGGCTCCATCACCGCGATCGAGGCGATGCTCGACGACGTACTGGCGAACCGTCCCAGGTTCGACCCGCACTCGGACACGCGGCTGCCCGGGCCGCACCTGGTGGTGGTCGTCGACGGCGGCGTCGTGGACGGCTCGGACCACCTGCTCGCCGGTCCGGGACTCGAGGGCGTCACAGTCATCGAGCTCGGCGCGCAGCCGCCACGAACGATCGACAGCGGTGCGATCATCCTCGATGTCGATGCCGACGGCACCCTGGTCAGCGAGACGATGGACGGCGAGACCAGGCTCGGTGTGGCCGACGAGCTCGATCTGGTCAGCGCGGAGGGCCTGGCGCGGCAGCTGGCTCCGCTGCGGCTGACCGCGGGGTCGGTCGGCGAGCAGTCGCTGACCGCCGACCTCGGGCTCGCGGAGTTGCTCGACCTCGGCGACCCGTACGACTTCGATCCGAACGAGACGTGGGTCCAGCGCCCGAACCGCGATCGGCTGCGGGTGAGGTTCGGGATCCGCCCGGACGGTCAGCCGATCGAGCTGGATCTGAAGGAGTCCGCCCAGGAAGGGATGGGGCCGCACGGCCTGCTGATCGGCGCGACCGGGTCGGGCAAGAGCGAGTTGCTCCGTACGCTCGTCCTCGCACTCGCGATAACCCACCCGCCGCGTTCGCTGAACTTCGCACTGATCGACTTCAAGGGCGGCGCGACCTTCACCCGTCTGGACAAGCTGCCGCACACCAGCGCCGTGATCACCAACTTGGCCGAGGAACTCCATCTCGTCGACCGGATGACCGACGCGATCAACGGCGAGCTGATCCGGCGGCAGGAGCTGTTGCGTGCCGCGGGCAACTTTTCTTCGCTGCGTGACTACGAGAAGGCGCGGGCGGCGGGTGCGCCGTTGCCCGAGGTACCGACGCTGCTCGTGATCTGTGACGAGTTCAGCGAGCTGCTCACCCTGCGGCCGGACTTCATCGAAATCTTCGTCCAGATCGGCCGGGTCGGCCGCTCGCTCGGCGTGCACCTGCTGCTCGCCAGTCAGCGACTGGACGAGGGGCGGCTGCGCGGCCTGGAGGCGCACCTGTCGTACCGGGTCGGGCTGCGGACGTTCTCGGACATGGACAGTCGCACCGTCCTGGGCGTCGGCGATGCCTTCAAGTTGCCGAGGGCACCTGGTCACGGTTACCTGCGGATCGGAACCGAGGAACTGGACCGCTTCCGGGCCGCCTACGTCTCCGGCGTCCATCGTCGGCCGGTCGCGGGCGCGCTGCCGGTTGCCGCGGACAACTCGCTGATCCTGCACGACTACACCAGTGCGTACGTTGCTCCGGAGGTCGAGAACGAGGACGACCCGGACGAACAGCCCGCGAGCGACGATGCCTTCGACGACGCGATCGGCGAGTCGCTGATGGACATCCTGGTCGACCGGCTGGCCGGCCAGGGGACGACGGCCCATCAGATCTGGTTGCCACCGCTGGACGAGTCCCCCGGTCTGGATGAGCTGCTCGGTACGCCGGTGGTCACCGACCGCGGTCTGGTCGCGGGACCGCCCGACCTGACCGGCAGCCTGCGGACAATCGCCGGCATCGTCGACCGCCCGCTCGAACAGCGCCGCGACCCGCTCCTCGTCGACCTGTCCGCGAGCGGCGGCCACGTCGCTGTCGTCGGCGGCCCGCACAGCGGCAAGAGCACCGCGCTCGCGTCGATCATCACCAGCCTCGCTCTGACCCACACACCGCAGGAGGTGCAGTTCTACTGCCTGGACTTCGGCGGCGGCGTGCTCGGCGCCCTCCGCGATCTCCCGCACGTCGGCGGCGTGGCAGGCCGCCAGGACGTGAACGCCGTCCGGCGCACGATCGCCGAGGTGATCGGCATCATCGCCACCCGGGAGCGCGAATTCGCGGCGGCCGGGATCGACGGCATGCCGGCGTACCGGCAGTTGCGGCGCAGCGGTGCGTCCGCGGATTCGCCGTACGGTGATGTGTTCTTGGTGGTCGACGGCTGGCTGACGATCCGCAACGACTTCGACGACCTCGAGACCGTACTGGCCGACATCGCCACCCGCGGTCTCGCGTACGGGGTCCACCTGATGATCGGCGCGGCCCGCTGGTTCGATCTGCGCACGAACGTCCGCGACCTGTGCGGCACCCGGCTCGAGCTGCGCCTCGGTGACCCGGTCGACTCGATGATCGACCGGCGGACCGCCACGCTGGTCCCGGCGAACACACCCGGTCGTGGCGTCACCGCCGACAAACACCACTTCCTGCTGGGGTTGCCGCGGCTGGCTGCGGACGACGGCGATCGCTCGGCCGGTACGGCTGCCCTCGTC
Source organism: Kribbella sp. (assembly GCA_035697365.1). GTDB lineage: Bacteria > Actinomycetota > Actinomycetes > Propionibacteriales > Kribbellaceae > Kribbella. Next base: position 3,126 of record DASSDE010001026.1, read on the forward strand.
GAGCGGATCCGTTCGGCGTGGAACGGGGCGGCCGCGCCCGCGGTACGGCTGCTGCCGACGCACCTGCCGTTCGAGGAACTCGACGGGGTCAGCGATCCCGAACGGGGTCTCGCGATCGGTCTGAACGAGAGCGACCTGTCGCCGGTACGGCTCGATCTCGAGGCGAACCCGTGCTTCATCACGCTCGGCGACTCAGGCTCGGGGAAGAGCAGCTTCCTGCGCAGCGTGGCCCGGCGCGTACAGGACGTCTACACGCCGGACGAAGCCCGGCTCCTGGTCATCGACCACCGGCGCAGCCTGCTCGGCGGCGTCGAGGGCGATCACCTGCTCGGCTACGGCACCAACCATCAGAGCAGTGCACAGCTGATCGCCGGCGCCTGTTCGGCGCTGGAAGCGCGGCTGCCGGGGCCGGACGTGACGCCCGAGCAACTGCGTGACCGGTCCTGGTGGCGCGGCCCCGACCTGTACGTCCTGATCGACGACTACGACCTGGTCGCGGCGACGGAGAACCATCCGCTGATGCCGCTGATGGAGTACATCCCGCAGGCTTCGGACATCGGGTTGCGGGTGATCGTGGCCCGGCGGATCGGTGGCGCCGCCCGCGGCTTCTTCGAGCCCGTACTCGCACGGCTCCGGGACGTCGGATCGCCGGGCCTGATGATGTCCGGCGGCCGCGAGGAAGGTCCGCTGCTCGGCGGCGTCCGCCCGCAGCCGCTGCCGCCCGGCCGCGGCTGGCTGATCGCCCGCCAGGGCAGCGCCGAGCTGATCCAGCTCACCCAAGCTCCGGCGGCCGACTGAGCCGCCGGACAACCGACCACCTGTACAGAAAGGACTTTCGGCATGTCCCCTCCAGACCCGTCCGGTGCAGCGCCGAACATCGGCGTCGTCGCACCCGAGATCTTCGACACGTTCGCCTCGAGCATGCAGAACAACAACACCGAGTTCCGCGAGAAGACCGCGGCTGCGCGGTCGGCCGAACCGGGTACGCCCGGGCCGATGTCCGGCAGTCAGGCGCTGATGCCGCAGCTGGACCAGGCCACGACGCTGCGGACGCAGTACATCGACGCAACCGCGGGCGGCGTACAGGTCTATCAAGCCGCAATGACCGAGGTGGGCGCGGAGCACAGGAAGCTGCACTCCGCGATGGCCGGCCTGACCCGCGGCCTCCTCACGGTCCACTCGTCGAAGGACGGAGGCCACTGATGGCCGACGTAGCAACAGGAGAACCGGCCACGACGATCCAGGCCGCGATGACGGCAACGAAGTTCGTCGACCTTCTTGCCGCCACCAACGGACTGAAGAACCTGGCGCAGGAGGAGCTGAACACCACGGGTGCCACGCTGCAACGCGAAGGCCCGTTGTGGACGCAGACCGGATCGGCGATCACCACCCTGTCCAACTCGTTCCACCGAGCGGTCGGCGATCTGATGCCCGGCTGGACCAGCAAGCGGGAGGCGCCGATCTTCGAGAGCTCGAGCAGCGCCACCCAGAACGCGCTGGTCAGCTCGGCGGCCTCGATCGACGGCACCGGGCCAGG
>DASSDE010001027.1:0-2219 GCA_035697365.1 Kribbella sp.
CGTGGTCCGGGTCCGCGAAGGCATCCGCGCCACCACCGACGGCCCGTACTCCGAGGCCAAGGAGCAACTCGCCGGCGTCTTCCTGATCGATGTCGCCAACCAGGACCGCGCCGAAGAAGTAGCCGCCACCATCCCCGAAGCCGAGTTCTACGCGGTCGAGGTCCGCCCGGTCTCAGTGTTCGACTAGGCGGGTGTGGTTCTCGGTTGTGGCCAGGGCGGGGTTGAGGGCGGCCAGGGCCAGCCAGGTGGCGCCCCCGACTCCGTCGCGGGCGGTGTGGACGTCGCCGGCGAAGTGTTCCCGGATCAGTTGGCCGACCGGGGAGGATTCGCCGGCGACGCTGCCTGCCAGCACCATCGGGCCACTGTGCGCGGAGGTCTTCAGGCGTGCGACGGTCTCCGTGAGCAGTTCGGCTGCGCGTTTCACCAGGGTTTGTGCAGTCTCGTCGTGCTGTGCGTACGCCGCGATCACCGCGGGGGCCAACTCCGCGAGCAGGACCGGTGGCCGGCTGTTCACCGTCCGCACCACATCGTCACGTAGTGCGTCGTATCCTTCGCGGTGTGCAACGACAGGCTCGTCCCGGTCCGGCAGGAGTGCCTGGACCACGGCCTGTCCGAGTAGGCCCAGCGGCTCTCGGAGATCCAGCGCCTGCAGGACGCTGCGGACCGCCTCCCGGCCGAGCCAGAAGCCGGATCCGTCGTCGCCGAGCAGCCAACCGTGCCCGCCTGATGTCCGCAGCAGTTGATGGTTGCGTACGAGGCCGGCGTTGCTGCCGGTGCCTGCGATCAGTACGGTGCCGTCCGGCTCCGGCGTACCGGAGGCGAACGCGACCTCGAGGTCGCCGATGTACGCGGGGGACACGGTGAGGCCCGCGCCGGTCCAGGCTGCCTCGAACTGCGCGGCCACCTCCGGCCGCTGCAGCGCCACGCCCCCGGCCATGCCGACGACCCCGGCCCGCACGGCCGCCGCGTCCAGCCCGGCGAGCGCGGTGTGAAGTGCCTGACCGAAGTTGGCCGCCGCACTTGCCGGGTGACTGGTCGGATTGCCGCCCGCGGCAGCACCGCGACCGACTACGTTGCCCTCGGAGTCCGCGATCACGATCCGGGTGGAGGTGCCGCCGAGGTCCCCGCCCAGGACGAGTTCGTCCGACATACGCCATGCTCCAAACTGCTTACGCAACTGTCCCGATTGGGGAGATCAGACGGATGAGCCTTGACTTTAGCTGTGAGTTGAGAAAAGTTCTGTCCAGCAAACCGCAAACTCGCGCATTTGTCGGCACTTCGAGTGTCGCTACGACCGGATCAGTCGAGGGGTGGGCCTGATGGCCGGCAGTCACATGGGGGAGACGGGCAGTACGGGCGGCGTCAGCGCGCAGGCTTATGTGCAGACCCTGATGCCCGTACTGGCGGCGGTGACCGCCGAGATCGACGGCCCGATCCAGGACGCCGCCGACCTGATGACGACCTCGCTGCGTGCGGACGGCGTGATCCAGGCGTTCGGCTCCGGGCACTCCGAGGCGCTCGCGATGGAGATCGCCGGCCGGGCCGGTGGGCTGATCGCGACCAACCGGATCGCGCTGCGCGACCTGGTGCTGCTCGGTGGCGAGCCGCCGGAGCTGCTCCGCAGCGCCGAGCTCGAGCGCAACCCGGAGTACTCGCGGAAGCTCTACGACCTGTCCGCGGCCCGCTCGGGCGACGTCTTCGTGATCGCCTCGAACTCCGGCGTGAACGGGTCGATCGTCGAGCTGGCGAGCGTGGTCAAGGAAAAGGGTCACCCGCTGATCGCGATCACTTCGCTGCAGCACACCGGCGGGATGGACTCCCGGCACCCGTCCGGCAAGAAGCTGATCGACTTCGCCGACGTGGTGCTCGACAACCAGGCCCCGTACGGCGACTCCGTCCTCGACCTGCCCGGCGGTGCCGGCAAGGTGTGCGCGGTGTCGTCGATCACCGCCGCGCTGATCGCGCAGATGCTGGTCGCCGAGGTGCTGCGCCGGATGACCGAGGCCGGCGAGACGCCTCCGGTGTACCTGTCCGCGAACATCCCGGGCGGCGACGAGCACAACCACGCCCTGGAGGCGCGGTACGCCGGCCGCATCCGCCGTACCGCCTGAAGCCACCCCGACGTACTAACCTGCCGTGATGCTTAAACGGCGGACGTTACTGCAGGGTGCGCTGGCCGGTGTGGTGCTGAGCGGTTGTTCCAAGGAACCGGTCGCGCC
>DASSDE010001028.1:0-4433 GCA_035697365.1 Kribbella sp.
GCGACGGTGGTCGCGGAGCCGGCCGCCCGGCCTGATCCGGACGCCGCGCTGACCGAGATCCTCGGCGATCTGCGGTTCCTGCTGGCCCACGGCTGCGCGTACTTGGACGCCGTGGGATGACAAAATGACGCTGATGGCCGAGATCTCGCCCGACACCCTGGTGCCGCGCGCCACCGGACCGGTGGCCACGGTGTACCTGGTGGCGCCTCCCGGCGGGCGAACGGCCGCGTTGAAGGTGTACCCGCAGCCGCTCGACCGGCGGACCTACAACGCCGTCGAGGTCGAGCAGGCCAAGCTCTCCGGGCTCCGGTCGGCGCCGTCGATTGTCCGCGTGGAGTCCCTGGACGACCTGCCGGACGGCCGGACCGGGCTGCGGATGGAGTTCTGCCCGCAGTCACTGACCGACCTGGTCGCCAACGGGCCGCTACCGATCGGCGACGTGATCGTGCTCGGGCAGATCCTCAGCTCGGTGCTCGCCGAGGCACACGACGCCGGGCTGGTGCACGGCGGCGTGACACCTGCCAACGTGCTCGAGCGGTCCAGTGGGCAGCCGGCTCTGGCCGACTTCGGGATAGCGCTCCGGCTGCGCTTTCCGCGCGACCTCATGGGCGATGCGGCGTACACGGCTCCCGAGGTGCTCCGGGAGGGCGAGCTGTCCGAGGCGGCCGACGTCTACGGGCTGGGCGCTGTGCTGTATCTGGCTCTGACGGGGCTGCCACCGTTCCCGGCGCGTCCGGGCGAGTCGGCAGACGGCGTCGTACTGCGCGTACTCCGGGAACCGCCCGCGGAGGTGACCGGGCGGGACGTACCTCCTGGGCTGTCACGCCTGCTGCTGCGGATGCTCGCGAAGGACCCGGAGCTGCGGCCGGAGGCTGCGACGCTGGTCGGCGAGTTCGAGACGTTGCTGTCCGGTGCGGGCGCGAGCCCCGAGAACGAGACCGACTTCGACGACTTCCGTGATGAACTGGCGGCCGGCCGGAGTGTGCCGCTGGCCGTGGTCGAAGCGCCGAAGAAGAAGGCATCCAAGGTCCGCATCGACGAGCCGTCCGGCGGCAGGAAGTCCCGCAAGCCGTTGCTGATCGGCGCAGGCGCCGCGGTCGCGCTGGTCGCCGTCGTACCTGTCGTGTTCCATCCGGGCGCCGAGGAAACCCAGTCGACGCCACCGCCGCCGGCGGCGGCTCCGAGTGTCACCCCCTCGGTCGCCCCGAAGCAGGCCGCGATCAAACTGAATCCGCCCGTCGACAAGGGCACCTCGGTGCTGCTGAGCTGGTCGTCCACGAAGAAGTCACTCACGTACGCGGTGATCGTCGCCGAGCAGGGCGTGGACAAGCCGCAGACGTCGTTCCGTGGCGAGCTCACGACGTTGACCGTGCAGGTCAGCGCTGGATTGAAGTACTGCTTCCTGGTCCAGGGCTCGGACGGCGCGACCACGTACCAGAGCGCTCCGGCACCGATCCGCGGGGCGACCTGCGGCTGATCGGCTGGACGGACAGTAGACCGGTTCTGGACCCTTGTCGCCTAGTCTGAGCCTGTGAAGCCGATCTCGCTCCGCCCCCGGCGGCTCACCGGGCTGCTCCGTGGGCGCGGTCGTTCCGAGGCCACGCTGGCCGCGGTGGTGGCAGGCTGCGTGGCGCTGATGAGCGTGGTCGTACTGACCGGGGCCGGCTCGCCGAACAGCGGCGTGAAGTTCACGCAGTCCGGTCACTGGGTCTACAACAGCGTGGTCGGCCGGATCTTTCACCTGGACGGCTCGACCGGCGAGGTGGACGCGGACACCGCGGCAGAGGCTCCGGAGCCTGGCGCGCAGGTCGTCCAGACCGACAAGCAGGGGTTCGTCCTCAGCCGGTCGCGGATCGACCGGTTCGGCAAGTCCGACCTGACCGTACTGGACCCGGTCGAGCCGCCTGCTGCGAACGAGCAGCCGATCGGGCTCGAGGCGTCCGGCGCGGCGTTCGCCGTGTACCGGCAGGCCGGCCGGGTCGTCCGGTTCGGCGACAAAGAGACGATCGCGTTCCCGGGCGGGCCGTTGGGCGATCCCGTGGTGACGTCGGACGGAACGCTGTGGGTGCACCGTACCGGCGAAGGCGACCTGTGCCGGCTGCCGCTGTCGGCGGACCGGATGACCTGTCCCGCGACCGCGCCGAAGGGCCACAAGGGCAGCCTGACCGCGGTCGGAACGGGGGCCGTGTTCGTCGACCTGACCGCGGGCGGGGTCTTCACGCTGAACAACGGCGGGATGGACAGCATCGGGAGTGTCGACGTACCGGACAGCTCGCTGGTCGCGGGCAACGACGTCGCCGGCAAGCTGGCGATCGTCGACCGCGACCACGACGAACTGCACCTGGTCGACGTGTCGCACCCGGACAAGCCGGAGGCGCCGACCACTACGCCGCTGCCGAAGGGCGACTACGACAAGATCGCCTCGTCCGGCGACGGGATCGCCCTGCTCGACCGGAAGAACGCCAGCCTGATCACGCTCGACCGGGACGGTCACCAGATCGGCGAACCGACCAAGCTGCCGAGCCACCCGACCACCGGGCACGACAAGCCCGAGCCGAACCTGTACCGCGGCGACGACTCCCGGGTGTACGTCGAGAACGGGACCGGCGACCGGGTGGTCGTGGTCGACAAGGACGGCCGGACCGAGGCGGTGGACGTCGGACAGGACCATGATCGCGGCGGCAAACCCACTGCGAAACCCACTGGCAAACCGACTGTTCCGCCTGTGAAGCCGCCCGTGACCCCGCCCGTGACTCCGCCGGTAAAGCCGCCGGTGACGCCGCCGAAGCCGCCGGTCACCTCGCGGACGACGCCGCCGAGTACTCCACCGAGCACGCACCGCCCGGAGCCTCCGCGTCCGCCGGGGCGGACGACACCTTCGCGCACCCCGAACCCGGGCAAGACGAACCCGCGCCGTACGACACCTCCCAAGACAACACCTCCCAAGACCACACCACCGAAGACGATCCCGCCGAAGCCAACTGCGAGCGCGACCCGCCCCGGCGCACCGCTGAATGTGGCGGCCCGGATCATCGACGGCGGCGCAGTCGTCAGCTGGGGTGCCGCGGCCGCGCACGGCGCGACCATCTCGTCGTACAAGGTGACCTGGACCGGCGGAGGGTCGACGACCGTGAGCGGCACGACGCGCTCGCTGCTCGTCCCGAGCCTGAAGACCAAGACCGCGTACTACTTCACGATCAGCGCGGTGAACAGCGTCGGCACCGGCCCGGCTGTGAAGTCGGGCAAGGTCGAGCTGAAGTGGAACCCGGCCGAGTCACCGCGCGAACTGCTCGTGTCGAAGGACGGGACGAGCGGTTCGCTGACGCTCGGCTGGATGCAGCCGACGATGGGCGACGGGACGTTCGTACGGTACGAGGTGTCGATGGGGTCCAAGACCGGTCCGGTCCGGGCGCGGACGACCACCACGTCGGCGGCGATCAGTGGGCTGAAGGACGGGACGATGTACACGTTCTTCGTCCGCGCAATCACGAAGGCGCCGGACGGGCAGGAGGTGGTCGGCAAGTACACCAGCCTGACGGCGACCTCGGTCGGCAAGGACCAGCCGACCAAGCGCGTCGTGGCCTCGCGGGGCGACGGCACGACGTACGGCGACGACTGTCAGCACCCTGAATGCGCGTACGTCCAGGTCCGGATCGAGAACCTGACGCCGAACTCGACGTACAGCATCAAGCCGTACACGTCCGAGTGGGGCAACTTCAACCCCGGCTACAGCGCCAAGACCAACAACACCGGCCAACTCCTGGTCCCGGACCAGTTCCCCTGCAGCGCCGTCGGCCAACTCACCTGGGTCACCGTCCAAGGCCCCGGAGGCACCTACACCTCCAACAAGTTCTTCTGGAAATCCGACAGCTAACACCCGCCCACCTCCCTCACCCCACACCCACACCCAGCCGCTCCGCCCCAGCCGCCCTGCCCCCAGCCGCCCCGACCACCCCGCACCACTCGCCCCGCACCACCCTGCACCACTCGCCCCGCACCACTCGCCCCGCACCACTCGCCCCGCCCCACCCCGCCCCGTACGCGCCGCCGCGCACTGGGCCGCACCATCCCCGCCCCGCCCCGCACCGCCCCGCACCCCCCGGCCCCGCACCACGCGGCCCCGCACCACGCGGCCCGCCCCGCCCACCCAATTTGCTGGGTAGGCCAGCGAATTTCGTGGGTCTGCCAGTGAAATCAGGGGTTCCACACCGTTCACAACGGTCCGGAACCCGACATTTGCTTGGCCCACCCATCAAATGCACGTAGCCGACACGCGTGAGCGGGCACAACGCGCCCGGCCAGCAGCCGGCAGGCTGGCAAGTGGCGGGCGTACGGGTAGCCGGCGGACGGGTGGCCGGCGGCGGCCGGGCGGCGGGTGGCCGGCGGTGGCCGGGTGGCCGGCGGCGGCCGGGCGGCGGGTGGCCGGCGGCGGG
>DASSDE010001029.1:0-3009 GCA_035697365.1 Kribbella sp.
GATCGCTCAGTGACGTGCCTTCGTAGCCGCGTTCCCAGAAGACGTCGAGCGCCTGGCGCAGCGCGACGTCCGGGTCGAACGTCCGCGGTCTGCCGCGAGTCGCCATCAGCCGTCCTTCCAGATTTGTTGGTCGATCGACCAAGAACTTTGGAAGGATGCCCATGCGCGCCCTGCAGCAGCTGTCCCTCGACGGACCGTCGACCCTGCAACTGACCGACGTACCGGTTCCCGTTCCCGGACCGGGAGAGGTCCTGCTCCGAGTCGTTGCCGCCGGCATCAATTACGTCGACATCTCCCAGTCGTACGGCACCTTCGCGAACGGTCCGGAGCCGCCGTACACCGCCGGAATCGAAGCCGCCGGCGAGGTGATCGCGGTCGGCGAAGGCGTGGCACTCGCGCCGGGCACCCACGTGATCGGCAACTGCATCGGGGGCGGGGCATTCGCGGAGTACGTCGTCCTGCCTGCGATCGCCGCACTACCGGTACCGGACGGCTGGGACGACGACCAGGCACTGGGTCTCGTCGTCAACTGGCCGACCGCCCTCGCCGCCCTCAGACCGTTGGGCCGACTCAGCACCGGCGAGACAGTCCTGATCCACGCCGCGGCAGGCGCCACCGGACAGGCAGCCGTACGGATGGCGAAGCACTACGGCGCGACGGTCATCGCAACAGCATCACCCGAGAAGCACGAGGTAGTACGCGCACTCGGCGCTGACCACGTCCTCGACTCGCGCAGTACGTCCCTCGCCAGAGACGTACTGCGCCTCACCAACGGCACCGGCGTCGACCTGGCTCTGGAATCGGTCGGCGGCCCAACCCTCGAGACCAGCCTCACCGCCACAAAGCGAGTCACCGGCCGGGTGGTGGTGTTCGGCCTACCAGCCGGCGAAGCCCCGATCACCAACTGGGACCTCGTCTACAGACACCAACTCCACATCATCGGCCTGAACATCGGCGTACTGATCCAGCAAGCACCCCAACTCTTCGGCGAAGTCATGAGCGAGCTCTTCACCCTCCTCGCAACCGGCATCATCCCCGCCAGTTCCCCAACAACCCACGACCTCGCGGACGGCCCCAAAGCCCTGACCGCCCTCGAATCCAGAACCACCACCGGCAAACTCGCGCTCCGCCCCTGATCCTGGGTTCTCACGATGCACGTCGCAGGCATACGCTGCCGACTTCACGACGAGGGGAAGCGGAGTGGGCGCCGTGGATCAGCCGGAGGACGTCCGTGGCCTGGTTGTCTGGGATGCGGCGGTCATGGGATGGCGGCGGTTGGCGCGGCGGCCGTCTGCTGATCGGGTGTTCAGGTGGGAACGCCAGGGCGAGGCTGACTGCTTCTGGTGGGTCGGTCGGCCCGGCAAGATCGCCCATCAACTGTTCCTGAGTGCGGACTCGAGCGAGACCGCCGCCCGGTCGGTACGCCGTGCCTTGGAGTCGTCGTACGCTCAGAACGGCGGCGACGTCTGCGTCCGGATCCTCGATCGCCCGGACCTCGCGGCAGTCCTCGACGATCTCCACCCGACGTCTTCCAGCACGGCTCCCCTGATGCTGTGTGAACTCGCGCGCAGGCCACCATCACCGCCGGCACCGCCGGCACCGCCGTCGGAGTTCACGACTGCGATCATTCGTGATGCCGAGGAGCGGGCGCGGCTGCTGCGGATGGTCGGTGGTGTCTACGACGACCCGGACGGCCTCACCGGGTTCTTTCACGGTGCGGGTGCCGCCGACATCATCGGCGCGTTCGACGGACGGCGTCTCGTTGCGTCGGCGACCGTTGTCACTGCCGGGGTCACGGCGAACCTGTGGTCGGTCGCCACGGCCCAGGAGGATCGCGGGCGTGGCGCGGCCTCGGCGGTCGTTGCGGCGGCGCTGGATCATGCCGTCGCCGCAGGCTGCTCCCAAGCCGGCCTTGGCACCTCGGACGAACTGACGCCCTGGTACGGCCGCTTCGGCTTCACCGAGGTGGGTCGCGAGCGAAGCGCCACGATCGCCCGGGCTTGGACGGGCTAAGGACAGGAGGTGCTGGGGTACCTCAGCGGGACGGCGGGTGTGTACAGCGTCTCGGGGGTGTACTACCTGTCGTTCGGTTCTTTCCAGAGGCCGGTGGTGGCGAAGGTGTCGAGGGTGTTGGCGTAGGGGGTGATATCGATGCCGCTGGTGCGGAGCCAGGCGTCGTCGTAGTAGGTGTTGCCGTAGCGTTCGCCGCTGTCGCACAGCAGCGTGACGATGCTGCCGCGGGCGCCGGTGCGGCGCATCTCGGCGGCCAGGCGGAGTGCGCCCCAGAGGTTGGTGCCGGTGGAGCCGCCGACCAGGCGGCCGGTGACGCGCGAGCAGAAGCGCATCGCGGCGATCGAGGCGGCGTCCGGAACCGAGATCATCCGGTCGACCACACCCAGTACGAACGACGGCTCGACCCGCGGCCGCCCGATCCCTTCGATCCGGGACGGGCGCCCGGTCGAGAACTCGTGGTCACCCGCCTCGAATGCCGGGAAGAACGCGGAGTTCTCCGGGTCCACGACCGCGACGGACGTGTCGAACCGCTGGTAGCGGACGTAGCGCCCGATCGTGGCCGACGTGCCGCCGGTGCCGGCGCCGACCACGATCCAGGTCGGGATCGGGTGCTGCTCGAGCGCGAGCTGCCCGAAGATCGACTCGGCGATGTTGTTGTTGCCCCGCCAGTCGGTCGCACGTTCGGCGTAGGTGAACTGGTCCATGTAGTGGCCGCCGGTCTCCTCGGCCAGCCGCTTGGCCTCGCCGTAGATCTGGCCGGAGCGTTCGACGAAGTGGCAGCGGCCGCCGTAGAACTCGATCAGCTCGACCTTCTCGGGGCTGGTCGAGCGCGGCATCACGGCCACGAACGGCAGCCCGAGCAGGCGGGCGAAGTACGCCTCGCTGACCGCCGTGGAGCCGCTGGACGCCTCGATCACCGTGGTGCCCTCGTGGATCCAGCCGTTGCACAGGGCGTACAGGAACAGCGACCGGGCCAGCCGGTGCTTGAGCGAGCCG
>DASSDE010001030.1:0-3979 GCA_035697365.1 Kribbella sp.
AAGAACATGTACGCCCTCGGCCTGGTGTCCTGGCTGTTCCAGCGGCCGGTCGAGTCGACGATCACGTTCCTGGAGACCAAGTTCGCGAAGGTGCCGGACATCCGGGACGCGAACATCGCGGCCTTCCGCGCGGGCTACAACTTCGGCGAGACCGCCGAGGAGTTCTCCGTCCGGTACGAGGTGAAGCCGGCCCGGATGGCGAGCGGCACCTACCGGAACATCTCCGGCAACCTCGCGCTGGCGTACGGCCTGGTGGCGGGCGCGCAGCGAGCCGGGCTACCGCTGGTGCTCGGCGCGTACCCGATCACTCCGGCGTCCGACGTCCTGCACGAGCTGTCCAAGCTGAAGCGGTTCAACGTCACCACGATCCAGGCCGAGGACGAGATCGCCGGTGTCGGCGCCGCCCTGGGCGCGTCGTTCGGCGGCGCGCTCGGCGTGACCACGTCGTCGGGTCCCGGGATCAGCCTGAAGTCCGAGACGATCGGGCTCGGCGTGATGCTCGAGCTGCCGCTCGTGGTCTGCGACATCCAGCGCGCCGGCCCGTCCACGGGGATGCCGACCAAGACCGAGCAGGCCGACCTGCTGCAGGTGATGTTCGGGCGCAACGGCGAGGCTCCGCTGCCGGTGCTCGCGGCGCAGTCCCCCGCGGACTGCTTCGCGATTGCGATCGAGGCGGCCCGGATCGCGATCACGTACCGGACGCCGGTGATCGTGCTGTCCGACGGCTACCTGGCGAACGGCTCCGAGCCGTGGCAGATCCCGGTGATCGAGGACCTGCCGACCATCGAGCCGAACTTCACCGTCGAGCCGAACGCGACCGACGACAAGGGCGCGCCGGCCTACCTCCCGTACCTGCGTGACCCGGAGACCCTCGCCCGCGCCTGGGCGGTGCCCGGTACGGCGGGCCTGGACCACCGGATCGGCGGTCTGGAGAAGGAGGACAAGACCGGCAACATCTCCTACGACCCGGCGAACCACGACCTGATGATCCGCACCCGCCAGGCGAAGGTGGATGCGGTCGCGCGGTCGATCCCACCGGTCGAGGTGGACGACCCGGAGGATCCCGACGGCCGGGCGAAGGTCCTGGTGCTCGGGTGGGGTTCGACGTACGGGCCCATCGGCGCGGCCGTGCGCCGGGTCCGCAAGGTCGGCGGGAAGGTTGCGCAGGCACATCTGCGGCACCTGAACCCGTTCCCGGAGAACCTCGGCGACCTGCTGAAGTCCTACGACAAGGTCCTGGTCCCGGAGATGAATCTCGGGCAGCTGGCGATGCTGCTGCGGGCCAAGTACCTGGTCGACGTCGTCTCGTACGCGCAGGTCCGCGGCATGCCGCTGGGCGCCGCGGAGCTGGCCGAGGTGATCGGCAACCTGGTCGAGGAGACCGAAGGTATCGACGACGACGCCCGCCACCTCGGTGAGGCCGCCGCCGCACTGAAGCACGGCGAGGCACTGGCCGACCAGAACGGGCATACCCCAGGCCTCAAGGATCCCGGATTCAAGACGGAGGGTGCACGATGAGCACCGTCGAGCTGGGCATGCCCAGCCTGCCGAACGGTCTGAGCGGCGTCCCGGCCGCGACCGAGCCGCAGAACCGCAAGGAGTACGTGTCGGACCAGGAGGTCCGCTGGTGCCCGGGGTGCGGTGACTACGCCGTCCTCGCGGCCTTCCAGGGCTTCCTGCCCGAGCTTGGGATCAAGCGCGAGAATGTCGCGATCGTCTCCGGGATCGGCTGCTCGTCCCGCTTCCCGTACTACCTGTCGACGTACGGCATGCACTCGATCCACGGCCGCGCGCCGGCGATCGCGACTGGGCTGGCGACCGCCCGGCCGGACCTGAGTGTCTGGGTGATCACCGGCGACGGCGACGCGCTGTCGATCGGCGGCAACCACCTGATCCACACGCTGCGCCGGAACGTGAACCTGAAGATCCTGCTGTTCAACAACCGGATCTACGGCCTGACCAAGGGCCAGTACTCGCCGACCTCCGAGCCTGGCAAGGTGACGAAGTCGACGCCGATGGGGTCGGTGGACAACCCGTTCAACCCGGTCTCGCTGGCGCTCGGCGCGGAGGCGACGTTCGTCGCGCGGACGGTCGACTCGGACCGCAAGCACCTGACGTCGGTGCTGCGCGCCGCGGCCGAGCATCGCGGTACGGCGTTCGTGGAGATCTACCAGAACTGCCCGATCTTCAACGACAACGCCTTCGACGCGTTCAAGAGCCCGGAGACCCGGGACGACGCGATCATCCCGCTCGTGCACGGCGAGCCGATCCGGTTCGGCACCGACGGTCACCTCGGGGTGGTCCGCGACGGGTTCGCGTCGCTCGCGGTCCGCGAGGTCGCCGAGCTGCCGAACGGCGAGGCCGACCTGGTCGTGCACGACGCGCACGTCGACGACCCGGCGTACGCGTTCGCGCTGTCCCGGCTGACCGACGCGGGCGTCCTGCACCGCGCCCCGGTCGGCGTGTTCCGCAACGTCGACCGCCCGGCGTACGACGACCTCGTCCGCCAGCAGGTCACCACCTCCCAGGAGGCCCAGGGCACGGGCGACCTGCAGAGCCTGGTCACCGGCGCCGACACCTGGACGATCAGCTGAGGAAGGCCCGGACGACCTTCGTGAAGGCGTCCGGGTCTTCCACCCACGGGTAGTGCCCGACACCGTCGAGCACTACCCGTTCTGCGTTCGGGAGCGCCGCGAGCAGGCGGTCGGTGACCGATGGCGGCCTCAGGTCGGCTGCACCGTGGACGAGCAGCGTCGGTACGGCGATGCGCGCGCAGTCACCTGCCCTGTCGGGGAGCGCCTTGAGCTCGGCGAGCAGCTCGTCGGCGCCGTCCCGATTGGGCTCGAAGCGCGGAGTGTTGAGCTGGCGGGCACGTTCGAGGGCGGTGCTGCGGTCGGCGAAACCCGTTGAAATCCGGGCGATCCAGGGATCGTCCTCGGGGGTTTCGGCAAGGAGCTTGGCGACCTCTTCGCGGTAGTTCGGGGGTGGTCCGTCGAAGCCGACAGATGAGACCAGGACGAGCTTCTGCACCTGCTCGGGATGCTGCTGGACGTACTGCAGCGCCAGCGCGGCGCCCCAGGAGTGACCGAGGATCATCGTCGGTTCGGGACCGCAGACGGTGGCGAGATCGGCGACCGAACGGGCGAGGGTGTACGGCCCTGTGCGATCCGATCGACCAGCCCCGCGCTGGTCCCACCTGTGCAGCGTGAACCCGGGCAGTTCCAGATCCTGGAAGACGTCCCACCAGCCGGGGCCGCCGTGCACGAGGACGACGGACGGCCCGGTGCCGCGGGTCTCGGTCCAGAGCCGGCAGCCGTCGTCGGTCGTCAGCATTCTCAGACCAACTGCGTCAGTGTCGTCCCGGCAGGGCGGTCGAGGTGGCGGGCGGTGAGGCCTGCCGCTTGTGCGCCCAGTACGTCGTTGTCCAGGTTGTCGCCGATCATCAACACGTCCAACGGCTCGACGTCCAAGGCCTCACACACCCGATGGTAGGCCAGCGGATCGGGTTTGCTGACTCCAAGGGATTCGGAGGTGCACACCACGTCGATCAGGTCGGCGAGCCCGATGGCCTCCAGCTTGGCGTTCTGCTGCTTCGTGCTGCCGTTGGTGAGGACGCCGATCCGCAACCCGTTGCCCCGCGCAACTTCCAGGGCCGGTCGCGCATCCGGATAAGCCACCCAGTTGGCGCGATACTGCTGCAGATACCCGTCGAACACCTCGTCCAGCTCGGCGTCCGTCCTCGGCACCTCCAGCCCGAGCAACGGCAGGAACGCCCGCAGCCGTTCGCGCCGCTGCCCCTGATGCGTCAATTCCCCCGCCAGCCACGCCGGGTACACCCGCTCCTCAATCACAAACCACTCGGCCACCAGTTCGCCCGTCACCGGAATCCCCAGCCCCGTCACCCACCCCCGAAGCCCCCGCTCCGCAGACCCACTGTGATCGAACAACGTGTTGTCGAGATCGAAAACGACAGCCTTCA
>DASSDE010001031.1:0-4753 GCA_035697365.1 Kribbella sp.
GTGCTGGCCGGCCTGTCCGGAGCCACTGCAGCTGGCCTGTCCGGAGCCGCTCCAGTACTGGCCACACTCGGTGCCCTGTTCGGCAGCAACCAGCTCCACACCGTTGGCGCGCAGGTGCAGCCGGCCAGTACGCCTCACCAACTACAACGCGACCAGTGAGAGGACCCGGCACACCCGGCCGGCTCCGCTGCTGACAGCTGCCCAACTGGCGCAGATCGCCCGTAGCGGCCGGTGGGTGTTCCCGCCGCGCCAGGTCGCGTCGCGTTAGCGGTGTACGAGTGTGTGCTCGAAGGAGTACCGGCTGGCACGGTACAGGTGCGCGCCGTACTCGACAGGCTGCCCGTGGTCGTCGTACGTAATGCGGGTGGTCGCGAGGAGCGGTGAGCCTGGTTCCTCTGCTAGCAGCCGCCCCTGCTCGATGGTTGCCGGTACGGCGGAGATGGTCTGGTGCGCCACCTTCAGCCGGACGCCCTCGGCGCGGAGCAGTTGGTAGAGCCCACGTTCGGCCAGGGTGGCCGGATCGGTCTCGAGCATGTCGGGCGGTAGCCAGTTGCGCATCAGGGCAAGCGGTTCGCCGTCGGCCCGGCGGAGCCGTTCCAGTCTCAGTACGCGGTCGCCCTGCTCGCATTGCAGCGCGGTAGCGACCTCCGGGGTCGCGGGCGAGATGCCGAAGCGCAGTACCTCGGTCTCCGGCTTACGGTGCGCTGCCGCGAGGTCGTCGTACAGGCTGGTCAGCTCGAGCGAACGCCGTACCTGTCCCGAGCTGCCGACCACCTGCGTGCCGACACCACGCTTACGAACCAGGAGGCCCTGGTCGACCAGTCGGGCGATCGCCTGCCGCACGGTGGGACGGCTGAGCCCGTACGCCTCTGCCAGGTCCACCTCGTTGCTGAGCCGGGACCCGACGGGCAGCTCACCGCCCTGGATGGCCGCCTCGAGCTGCTGCGCCAGCTGCACGTGCAACGGCGTACGGCTGTTCCGATCGACCTGGACCTGGACGGTACTCATGGGCTCATCCTGAAGGCTGGACCGGAATCCGTCGAGCCACCATCGCGATTTGATCACACCTGCTCGGCGCGGCGCGGGCGATGAACGTTCGGTGAATCGCGTCCGGATCCCGGGCAAGCGGTGTCCGGCGGCGCGGACCGTCAGGCAGGATGGCGCGTTCGCTGCCGGGACAGGGGGCTACCCTTACCCGCGGAACACGCCCCTTGGACGAACCGCCGTACTCACGGCCGACAATCGAAGGAGAAGGCATGGAACCGCTGCGGATCGGCATCCTCGGTGCCGCCCGGATCGCCGGCCGGGCCATCGTCGAGCCGGCCAAGCTGACCGGCGCCCGGCTGGTCGCGGTCGCTGCACGCGACACCGACCGGGCCGAGGCCTTCGCCACCGAACACGGAGTCGAACGGGTCCATGCGTCGTACCAGGCCGTGCTCGACGATCCGGAGGTCGAGGCGATCTACAACCCGCTCGCCAACGGGCTGCACGGCCCGTGGAACCTGCGGGCTCTTGCTGCCGGCAAACATGTGCTGACCGAGAAGCCGTCGACCAGCAACGCCGCCGAGGCCGAGCAGGTGCGAGATGCCGTCAGGTCGACCGAACTGGTCTTCATGGAGGCTTTCCACTACGCGTATCACCCGGTGATGCGCCGGCTGCAGGAGCTGGTCGCGAAGGGTGAGCTGGGCGACCTGCAGAACGTCGAGGCGACCATGGTGATGCCCCCGCCACCCGACAACGACCCGCGCTGGTCGCTGCCGCTCGCGGGCGGTGCGGTGATGGACGTGGGTTGCTACGCACTGCACGCGCAACGGCTGTTCGCACCGCTGGCCGGTGGGGCTCCGAGACTGCTCGGCGCACGCGCAGGCGAGCGCAAGCGCGTGCCTGGTGTGGACGAGTGGCTCAACGCCGACCTGGAGTTCCCGAACGGTGCCACCGGTACGGTGCGGACCAGCATGGCCGCCGAGAGCGTCGAGTTCAGTCTCAAGGTGGTCGGCAGCCGCGGTGAGGCGTTCGCGCCGTTCTACGTCCTCCCGCAGAACGACGACCGGGTGATCGTGACGACCAAGGAGGACACCTGGGTCGAGCACCTCGGCACACGTACCTCGTACACGTATCAGCTGGAGGCCTTCGCCGGTGCGGTCCGCAACGGCGCACCGTTGCTCACCGACGCCGACGACGCGCTCGCCACGATGCAGCTGATCGACGAGTGCTACCTCGCGGCCGGCATGACCCCGCGGCCGTCCTCCACGATCTGATCGTTGCGGCCGGCAACCGCATGCGCGAACGCCTGGACGAACGGGTGCGGACGCGTGCCGTTGCCGGCCAGCTCCGGCTGGAACAGCGTGGCCAGGTAGAACGGGTGCCCTGGTAGCTCAGCAATCCGCGGATCACCTGCGTCGTCGTACCCGCTGAACACCATCCCGTGCTCGCGCAACAGGTCGAGTCGGCTGGTGTCCAGCCCGTAGGAGCAGTGGTAGCGCTCCATTGATCGCTCCACGCCGAGCAGTTCGGCCGCGCGGGTCCCTGGTGTCACCTGGACCGGCCCCTCGTGTCCGTCGAGAGAGCATTCCAACGGCACGATCAGGAGGTCGTCCGAGTCCGGCGTGCTCTCACCGTGCTGTGCTCCGGTCGCCCCGCATACGGTACGCGCGTACTCGAGCATCGCGTGCTGGAAACCACCACAGGTGCCGAGGAACGGAATGCCCTGCTCACGCGCTGTTCGGACGGCCTGGATCGCACCGGCCTCGCTCTTGTACGGGCTGCCAGGCAACAACCAGATCCCGTCGAAGCCGTCGACCGGCTGGTCGGTGGGCACCCAGTAGACGTCGAGATCCAGGTGGTCACGCTGTTCGAGTTCTGCGAGCAGACCGGGGATCCGGGCGTGTGAACGTACGTGGGGTGAGCGGTCCCCGACCAGGGCAAGGCGTCCGGAGTAGGCGTTCATGAGTCCATCCTCGGCGCGTCCTGGGCATCAGCGCCAACGCTGATCTCTGCATGGTGGATCAGAGATACTGATGGTCGTGGATCCTCATCTGCTGCGGACGTTCGTCACCGTCGCCGAGTGCGGCTCGTTCTCCGCAGCCGCGGCACGACTCGGCTACACCCAGTCCGCCGTCTCGCAGCACATTGCTGCCCTGGAGAGCGATCTCGGTACGCCGTTGCTCGGCCGCCGGCCCGTGGTTCCGACACCGGCTGGTGAGCGCCTGCTCGAGCATGCCGGCCCGCTGCTCCTGCGCCTCGACGCTGCGCGGGCCGACGTACGTCGAACCATCGCGGGACCGCCCAGTACGTTGACGCTCGCCGCCTCGCCCTTGGCCGCTCAGTCGTTGGGGCGTGCGCTGGCCGAAGTACGGCGGTCGTATCCAGGCACCGAGCAGTCGCTGACGGTCTGCGGTCGTTCGCAAGTCGTTGCCGGTGTGGCGGCCGGTACGTTCACGCTCGGCCTGACCGACGGCATCGCCGCGCCCACCGATCCCCTGCACCTCTCGGACGCCGTGCAGCTCCGCACCACCCCGGTAGCCCACGACGAGCTCGTGGTCGCCCTGCCCACAGGCCACCCCCTCGCCAACCGACGCGGCCTGACCCTGGACGATCTGGTCGATGCGCGCTGGATCGACGCACCGGACCTGGCCGCCCCGCTCGCGGCCCTGCGCACCGCAGCCGGCTCGAACGCCGTGCACCCGGCCCTCACGTACCACGGCACCGACCTCCGCACATTGCTCACCCTGATAGAAGCCGGCCACGGCCTTGCCATACTCTCCCGCTCAGCCGTCACGGCCAGCTTGGCGGCCGTGCAGGGACTTGCGGCGGTACCACTGACCAGACCGCGCCTGGTCCACCGCACCGAGCTCCTGCACGGCCACCTCTCCGACCCCGCAGCCGAGGCCTTGACCAACGTCCTGTCAGACCTCTAGTAGTTGCTCGAGGCCCCTACGCGTCATCGGCCGCTCAAGCACACCGACAGCCTCGCGCTCCGCGAACACCGCATGGTCCGCATCCTCCGGGTCGATCGACTCACAGAGCGCGTTGTACGTCCAGTTCAACCACCCAGAGATCGCCACCGCAAACGAGTCCAACTGCAGCTCAGGCCACTTGCGCACCTCGCCGTACCCTTCCCGGAACGCCACGAGGCCCTTCAGATTGAGTTCCGGCCGCAGCACCCACTGCGTCAGCGCCGAGCCAAGCTCCAGCTCGGGCGTCAGCGAGCCGGCGAAGTCCCACTCGGTCACGACGAGCGCCCCGCCATGTCCCTGGCGAACATGGTCCGGATTCAGGTTCCGGTTGCAGAGCGTCAGTGAGCCGGGGAGCACCAGTTCGATCGACTGCAGCTCAAGGAACGTCGGCAGGCGTTCATCAAGCTGCTCCGCCCAAGGCTTGCCCGCAGCCCGGGCACGGCTGAGCAACTGCTGCCACTCCTCGCCTGAGCGCCGGTACGTCAGATACCCGTGCACT
The DNA here is from genome assembly GCA_035697365.1 of Kribbella sp. Taxonomy (GTDB): domain Bacteria; phylum Actinomycetota; class Actinomycetes; order Propionibacteriales; family Kribbellaceae; genus Kribbella. The sequence goes on from DASSDE010001031.1 coordinate 4,456, forward strand.
GGGTCGTCGCTCGGGAGCTCCAGCGCGTGCAGCGTCCCGAACAGCGCGCCCGCACGACGCGCCAGTGCCTTCCCGACCGGCAGGACCGGCGCCGGTCCGACCTCGAGCCACTCGTGCACCCGCCACTTCTCGCCGCGTACGTCCTCCACCAGCCGCCCCTGCGGACTCCGAGCAGGCGCAGGCGCAGCGACCCCGACCGCAGCCGCCGCATCCCGCAGACGGGCGCCGAGCTCAGCCTGTTCGTTGGTGATCCAGTCGTAGACGGTCACCGCGAGCCACCGCCCGCGATCGGTGGTGA
>DASSDE010001032.1:0-2994 GCA_035697365.1 Kribbella sp.
TGTCGGACCTCGGCGGCTGGCGCTTCGCCACCGGTGGGATCGCCGTGGTCGGCGTACTGTGCGCGGTCGTCGTCTGGCTCCTGCTTCCCCAGTCGCGCAACTTCCACCCGAGTGCTGCGCGGCCGCGCGACCTGTTCCGCGTACTGCGGGATCCTGCGCTGATCGCCCTGTACGGGATCGCCGCGACGGCGGTGGGCGCCTTTGTGGCCGTCTACAACGGCGCAGTGTTCCGGTTGTCCGGCTCGCCGTACGCCTTGAGCGCTGGAGCCGCCGGTCTGGTGTTCTGTGTCTACCTGCTCGGGTCAGCGGGCTCAGCCACCGCAGGAACGCTGGCAGACAAGTACGGGCGCCGGGCCGTCGTACCGATCGGCTGTCTGATCACACTGGCCGGCGTCGCGATCACACTGGCCGCTCCGCTGCCGTTCATCGTGCTGGGGCTAGCTGTGATGACGGCGGGGTTCTTCGCGGTCCACGGCGTAGCCAGCGGGTGGGTGCCGGCCAGGGCGCATGCCAGCGGCGTCGGAACCGGCCAGGCGTCGAGCATGTACCTCTTCTTCTTCTACCTGGGCTCCTCGGTGTTCGGAGGACTTGCAGGTACGGCATGGAGCCGAGCGCAATGGACCGGGGTGGCAGGAGAGGCCGGCGTGCTGTTCGTGGTCGCACTGGTTCTCGCTCTGCTCCTGCGGAACGTTCCCAGCAGAGTGCCAAACTAGCCACGTGACGAAAGCTACCGATGCTGCCGATCAGTTGGGGCTCAGCTACGAGGTGACCAAGCACGGCCGGGTGAACTCCTTGGAGGAGGCCGCGGCCGCCCGCGGCATCGAGCCCGCGCGGCTGATCAAGACCATCGTGGTGCGGCTCTCGGACGACGACTACCGGTTCGTCCTGGTGCCGGGCGATCGCGAGATCGCATGGCCGAAGCTGCGAGCGCTGCTCGGTGTGAACCGGATCTCGATGCCCGACAAGGACACCGCGTTCGACGTCACCGGGTACGTGCGCGGCACGATCACACCGCTCGGCAGTACGCACAACTGGCCGGTGATCGCGGACGAGCGAATCACCGGCACCATCTCGATCGGCGGCGGCGACCACGGCGTCGGCATCACGGTCGACACCCAGGCCCTCACCAAGGCCCTGGGCGCCACCGTTGCGGACGTAACCGACTAGACGAGCAGGCCCTGCTGACCGGCCCGCAAGCCGGCTTGGAAGCGGGTTGTGGCATCGAGAGTCTTCAGGATGCGCTGCATTCGGCGCTCCACGGTTCGTTGCGCCACTCCTAGCCGGCGAGCGATCGCCTGGTCGGTGAGCCCGGCGGCCGCCAGCGACAGCAGTTGCTGGTCCTCGGCGGTCAAGGGCCCTTCAGCGCCTGACGGCGCCAGCGGGCTGGACTGCTGCCACAAGAGGTCGAACAAGCGCAGCAAAGCGTCCAGCAGGCTCGAAGGACCCAGCTCCACGACGACATCCGCACCCGTCGGCAGCAGCGCCGTACGACGGTCGACGACGACCAGCTTGAGCGGTACGTCGCGGAGCATCCGGCAACAGCCCGCGGAACGAGCAGCGACCAGATCGCCCGGCGACGACAGCGACGCCATGTCGTAGATCGTTCGATAGGTCACCCCAGGACGACGCGACAGCAACAGCTGATCCAGCACGAGCACTTCGTCCTGTGCGCACTGTTGAGCCTGATAGAACCGCTGCGCGATCGCCTCAGCCCCTCGGATCACCGTGAACGCGTCCGGCTGCCGGAACTCGGCAGTCAGCACCGCAGCGCCCAGACGGGCCTCCACGATCGCGGCCTGCTTCCGTAGCGCGAGCAGCTCGACCGCAGCCTCCGGTACGGCGGGGACGTACCGGGCCGGACGGCCTGGCGTACGGGATGCCAGGCCGAGCGACAACAGCGATCTGAGGTGCCGGCTGACCCGGTTCGCGGGCCAGTCGACGGATGCGGCGAGGTCAGTCGCAGTGGACTCCGGACAGGCCAGAAGCACCCGGTAGAGCTGCTCGTCCTCCGAGCAGACACCGAGCGCCTCCAGCAGCGGAGCCGGTCGATAGTTGTGCATGATCAGGGCAGACCGTGCACATGGCCGCCGACCTGTGCAGCGAACTGGTTCCCGTTCGCGGCATCCCAGTTGGTCGACCAGGTCATGGCCCCACGCAGCGACGGCCACGGTGAGCTCGGCTTGTAGTTGCCGCAGCCCGTGGCCTTCGTGAGGCAGTCGAGTGCGTTGTTGACGACAGACGGGGCGACGTACCCACTACCCGCCGCCCGGGACGACGCCGGCAGACCCAGTCCGACCTGGTCGGGTCGCAGACCACCCTGCAGCATGATGCAGGCCTGTGCGGTGATGAAGTCGACCGAGCCCTGCGAGTACACCTGCCCGTTGCAGCCGTTCATCGAGCCGGAGTTGTAGTACTGCACGTTGACGATGGTCAGGATGTCCTTGATCGCCAGCGCCAGCTTGAAGTACTGCGTCGAGGTGCTCTGCATGTCGATCGTCTGCGGCGCCATGGTGATCACCAGCCCGCTGCCGAACTGGCTCTGCAGGCTCTGCAACGCCTGACCCATGTACTGCGCGTTGACCCCGTTCTCGAGGTCGATGTCGATCCCGTCGAACCCATAGGTCCGCAGCACCGACAGCGCACTCGATGCGAAGTTGGCCGCGGCGGTCGGGTCGGCGACCGAGATGGTGCCGTTCTGGCCGCCGACGGACAGGATGACCTTCTTACCGGCCGCCTGCTTCGCCGCGATGTCCGCCTTGAACTGGTCGACCGTGTACCCGCCGAGCCCGGCGCTGTCCAGGTTGAACGTGATCGCCCCGGGCTTCGACGCGTCGGCGTCCGCGAAGGCCACCGCGATCAGGTCGTAGGCCGCCGGCACGTCGGAGATCTTCTGCACCGTCGCGCCGTTGTTGAAGTTCTGCCAGTACCCGGTGAGCACGTGCGCCGGCAGGCTGCTGACCGGCGGATTCGTCCCGCCGTCGGAGGTGGTCCCCG
>DASSDE010001033.1:0-4585 GCA_035697365.1 Kribbella sp.
GTACTACGAGGAGGCCTCGCGGCGCTCCGGCAAGACCGGTGACAACCTGCTGCAGATCCTGGAGTCCCGGCTGGACAACGTGGTGTACCGCTCCGGTCTCGCCCGTACCCGCCGCCAGGCCCGTCAGCTCGTCGTGCACGGGCACTTCACCGTGAACGGCGTCAAGGTGAACATCCCGTCGTACCGCGTCTCCGCCCACGACATCATCGATGTCAAGGCGAAGTCGGTCGAGACGACGCCGTTCATCATCGCCCGGGAGACGCACAGCGAGCGTGTCGTCCCGGCGTGGCTCGAGGTGATGCCGGAACGGCTGCGGATCCTCGTCCACCAGCTGCCCACCCGGCAGCAGATCGACACCCAGGTCGCCGAGCACCTGATCGTCGAGCTCTACTCGAAGAACTGACCGCGTGCCGGCCGGCGGCCTCCGGGCTGCCGGCCGGTCCGGCGCGTTCTTCACCCCTCGCGACCTCAAATAGTGGTCGTCGCGACGAAAGAAGGAAAACACAGTGCTGATCGCACAACGCCCCACCCTGACCGAAGAGGTCGTCGACGAGTACCGCTCGCGGTTCGTGATCGAGCCGCTGGAGCCGGGCTTCGGTTACACCCTCGGGAACTCGATCCGCCGCACCCTGCTGTCCTCCATCCCGGGTGCCGCCGTCACCAGCATCAAGATCGACGGTGTCCTGCACGAGTTCTCGACCGTTGCCGGGGTCAAGGAAGACGCCACCCAGCTGATCCTGAACCTGAAGGACCTGGTCGTCTCCTCCGAGCACGACGAGCCGGTCACCATGTACCTGCGCAAGCAGGGCCCCGGTGACGTGACGGCCGCCGACATCGCGCCGCCGGCCGGTGTCGAGGTGCACAACCCGGACCTGAAGATCGCCACCCTGAACGAGAAGGGCCGGCTCGAGATGGAGCTGGTCGTCGAGCGTGGCCGCGGCTACGTCTCGGCCGTCCAGAACAAGTCCGCCGACGCCGAGATCGGCCGGATGCCGGTCGACTCGATCTACTCGCCGGTCCTCAAGGTGACCTACAAGGTCGAGGCCACCCGGGTCGAGCAGCGCACCGACTTCGACCGCCTGGTGGTCGACGTCGAGACCAAGACGTCGATGCTGCCCCGCGACGCCGTCGCGTCGGCCGGTAAGACCCTGGTCGAGCTGTTCGGTCTGGCCCGCGAGCTGAACGTCGAGGCCGAGGGCATCGACATCGGCCCGTCGCCGGTGGACGAGCAGATGGCCGCCGACCTGGCGCTGCCGGTCGAGGACCTGCAGCTGACTGTCCGGTCCTACAACTGCCTCAAGCGCGAGGGCATCCACACCGTGGGTGAGCTGATCTCGCGCAGCGAGCAGGACCTGCTGGACATCCGGAACTTCGGCTCCAAGTCCATCGACGAGGTCAAGCTGAAGCTGGCCGAGATGGGCCTGTCGCTGAAGGACTCCCCGCCCGGGTTCGACCTCCGCGCCGCGTCCGGTGCCTACGGCAACGAGGCGGACGACGAGGACGAGAGCTTCGCCGAGACCGAGCAGTACTGAGTGAGCTGACCAAGGCCCGTCGGGCCCTGTATCCCTACGGCCCGACGGGCCTTCGATTTCTGGAGTTACGAGATGCCTACCCCCACCAAGGGTGCCCGGCTGGGCGGCAGCCCGGCGCACGAGAAGCTGATCCTCAGCAACCTCGCGACGTCGCTGTTCGAGCACGGCGCCATCACCACCACCGCGGCGAAGGCCAAGCGCCTGCAGCCGCTGGCGGAGCAGATGATCACCAAGGCGAAGCGTGGTGACCTGAACTCCCGCCGCCAGGTGATGAAGCGGATCAAGGACAAGAGCGTCGTGCACGTGCTCTTCACCGAGATCGGTGAGCGGTACGCCGACCGTCAGGGCGGCTACACCCGGATCACCAAGCTCGGCCCGCGCAAGGGCGACAACGCCCCGATGGCGCGCATCGAGCTGGTCGAAGCGCTGTCCGACTCGCCGAAGGCGAAGAAGACCGCCACGAAGGCCCCGGCGAAGAAGGCCGCCGCTGCCGAGACCAAGGTCGAGGACAAGGTCGAGGACGCGCCGGCCGCCGATGCGCCGGTGCAGGACGTCGTGGCCGGCAAGTACGACAACTCGGCCGCGCCGAACGCCGACGGCTCCGCGCCGGAGGGCTTCACGGTCAAGGGCAACGAGGACTCGATGAAGTACCACACCACCGAGTCCCCGTGGTACGACAAGACCGTTGCCGAGGTCTGGTTCAAGACCGCCGAGGACGCCGAGGCGGCTGGTTTCGCCAAGGCCGGCGGCTCGGACGACGACAAGTAGAACCCTCGACGAGGCCCCCGCACCCCACGGTGCGGGGGCTTCGTTGCGTTAGATTGCCGTGTGCGTTGGCGGATTGACTTGAGGTACGACGGGGCGTCCTTTCACGGGTGGGCCCGTCAGGACGGTCTCCGTACGGTGCAGGGGGTGCTCGAGGAGGCGCTGCGGGTCGTACTGCGGCTGCCGGACCCGCTGACCGTCACCTGTGCGGGGCAGACCGACACGGGCGTACATGCGCGTGGTCAGGTCACTCACGTGGATCTGGAAGGCGCTGTGGACCCGCTACGGCTCCTCAGGGGGCTGAACGGCGTACTCCCCGAAGATGTGGCTGTTACAGCCGTCACGGCGGCTCCAGAGGGCTTTGACGCCCGGTTCTCCGCCCTGGCCCGCCGGTACGTGTACCGGCTCTGCGACGCTCCGGACGGATGGGACCCGCTGACCCGAGGACATGTCTTGCGCGTGGGCCGGCCGATGGACGTGGATCGGATGAACGCGGCCGCGAAGGGACTGCTCGGGGAGCACGACTTCGCGGCGTTCTGCAAGAAGCGGGAGGGCGCCAGCACAGTACGGGCGCTGTTGGAGTTCTCGTGGCAGCGGACGGGGGTGGGGCGGTTGGAGGGCACCGTGATCGCGGATGCGTTCTGCCACTCGATGGTGCGGGCACTGGTCGGGTCGATGATCCCCGTGGGCGACGGACGCCGGGACGTGGCGTGGCCGGCGGCAGTACTTGCCGGCAAGGTGCGGGACTCGGCTGTGTCGGTGCTGCCGGCCCACGGGCTGACGCTGGAGGAAGTGCGGTACCCGGCGGACGACGAGCTGGCTGCGCGGGCGTTGCAGGCGCGACAGGTGCGAGGAGAGGTACATCAACGTGGGTGACCACTTCTTTTCGGCGGAGCCGCAGTCGGCCGACGTGCGACGTACGGTCGAGGCGAGGATCTGGGGACGCGAGTACACGTTCACGACGGCGACCGGGGTGTTCTCCCGCGACCGGTTGGACATCGGTACGTCGGTGTTGCTGCGTCAGGTGGATCCGCCGCGTACGGGCGGGACCTTCCTGGACCTGGGCTGTGGGTACGGGCCGATCGCCTGTGCACTGGCCGTGGAGGCACCGGCTGCGACGGTGTGGGCGGTCGACGTGAACAACCGGGCGCTGGAGCTCACACAGCTGAACGCCCAGGCCACGGGGGTTGCTGAGCGGGTACGTGCGGCGCTGCCGGACGACATACCCGAGGAACTGCGCTTCGACCAGATCTGGTCGAACCCGGCGATCCACATCGGCAAGGCCGAGCTGCACAAGATGCTGCTGCACTGGCTGGGCCGTCTCGCCCCCGGTGGGGTGGCATGGTTCGTCGTGGGCAAGAACCTGGGCGGAGACTCCCTGCAGCGCTGGATGACCGACCAGGGCTACCCGTGCGAACGGGTCGGCAGTGCCAAGGGATTCCGGGTACTACGTGCAACGAATGCAGGACCGGCACCGTCCTGAGGACATGGAGGCAGCCTTGGCGGCAGCGGACGTGCGGGCTGAGCCGTACGACTTCGAGGCGTGGGTCACCGAGAAGGCTGACGCCCTGCTGCGGTTCGCCTATGTCCTGACCGGGGACCGCAGCCTGGCCGAGGACGCCGTCCAGGACGCGCTCACGACAGCCTGCGCGCGGTGGGCGCGGGTGAGCCGCGCCGACGACCCCGAGGCGTACGTGAAGCGGATGGTGGTGAACGCCCACATCTCGTGGTGGCGGCGGTTCCGCCGGCGGGAGGCGCCGGTGGACGACCCGGTGCGGACGGCCCGTGCGGTTCCGGACGGGACAGCGGACCGTGCGGACGCGGACGCCATCTGGGCGCTGTGCGCGACATTGCCGGACAAGCAGCGCGCCGCGGTCGTACTGCGGTTCTACGAGGAGCTGTCGTACGCCGAGATCGGTCAGCTGCTGCACTGCGCGGAGGCGACCGCCCGTTCCCACGTACATCGAGCACTGGCCGCACTGAAGACCACCTTGAGCCATCAGGAGAGCACGGAAGGAGCCGAGGATGCCTGAGCACGACCCTGAGCAGGAGCTCGGCCCCAAGATCACGTCCGCGCTCCAGGACCACGCCGCCCTGACAGGTACGCAGAAGACCGGCCTGGCCCGCGAGGCCCGTCGCCGCGTCCACCGCCGCCGCCAGGCATGGTCGATGGCAGCTGGCGCAGTGCTGGTGGTTGCAGCTGTCGGCGGCGTGTGGGGGCTGGTGGGCGGCGAATCGCCGGTCGGCACGAGTGATAGCAGCGCCGGGTCGGCACCTGCGGTCGCGCC
>DASSDE010001034.1:0-3365 GCA_035697365.1 Kribbella sp.
ACGGAGTACATCATCCAGGCTCTCGAGGACGCCGAGCCCGGTACGTCGTGGGCGGTCGGTACCGAGCTCAACCTGGTTCAGCGGCTCGCGAAGCAGCACACCGACAAGAACATCGTCTTCCTCGACAAGACGGTCTGCTACTGCGCGACGATGAACCGCATCGACCTCCCGCACTTCGTGTGGACGCTGGAGAATCTGGTCGCCGGCCACGTCGTCAACCCGATCAAGGTGGACGCCGGCACGGAGCACTACGCGAAGGTCGCCCTCGACCAGATGCTCGCCCTCCCGGGCAAGACCGCGAAGGACTGATCAGAGGAAGGCCCGCAGAGCTCGAACCAGGTCTTCCGGGTTACGTTCGGCGATGTGGTGCGTGGACTTGATGCCGCGCCCCTCGACCTGGCGGCACCACGGCCGCCAGACCGCGACCACATCGCCGTAGAGCTGCTCCATGTCGTCGTCAGTCGACCAGAGCGCCAGCGTCGGGCACTCGATCCGGCGGCCTGCGGCCCGGTCTGCTTCATCGTTGCGCCGGTCAACGGTGAGGCCGGCGCGGTAGTCCTCCAGCATCGCGTGGACCGTGGCGGGGTTGCGGATCGCTGACAGGAAGTCGGCGTGGTTCTCAGGGCCGAGCGCCTGCGGCGAGTTCGTGGTCCACGCGTTGTACCAGGTTTCGGGATCCGCACAGATCACCCGCTCGGCAGGCTTTTCCTGCTGTGCGAAGAACCACCAGTGCCACCACGCCGCGGCGAACTCTGCCCTGCAGCGCTCCAGCGCCTCGACGATCGGCACGCTGTCCATCACGACGAGCTTGCTGACCCGCTCCGGATGGTCGAGCGCGGTGCGGTAGGCGACGTACGAACCGCGATCGTGCCCGGCGACGGCGAACCGCTCGTGCCCGAGCGAGGTCATCAGCCGTACGACGTCCCCGGCCAACTCCCGTTTCGAGTACGGTGCGTGGCCCGCGTCCGTTGCAGGCTTGCCCGACTGCCCGTAGCCGCGCAGGTCCGGACACACCACGGTGTACCCGGCCGCGACGAGCCGAGGCGCCACGGCGTACCAGGTGGTGTGGGTGCGCGGATGCCCGTGCAGCAGTATGACGGCAGGTCCGCTGCCGCCGTACCGCACCCGGATCCGCTGCCCCTCGAGATCGGCGTCGTCCAGCACAAATCCTTCGAACACGGCCGGCCGGTACCCAGTCCGAGCAGCTCAGAAGCCTGGCAGGAACAGGCAGAACAGGTGGCCGTCCGGGTCGCGCATGACCCGCACTCCGTCCGGCTGCGGCTGATGTTCCTCGACGGTGCCGCCCAGACTCACCGCGTGTTCCACCTCGCGGTCGAGGTCGTCGACCTCGATGTCCAGGTGGGCCTGCATCTGCTGGGTGTCCGGCCGTTGCGGCCAGGTCGGCGGAACGTGGTCCTTCTCGAGCTGGAAACTCAGGCCGGGCCGTTCCAGTTCGGGGTGGCGGAGCCGGACCCAGTCCGGGCTGCTGCTCACCACGGTCCAGCCCATCAACTCCCGGTAGAAATCGGCCAGCCGCGGCGGGTCGGGTGTTCCCAGGACGGTTGCAGCGAGATTCGCGGACATGGCGGCCTTTCGGTGATCAGAGGCATCCTGTGCCAGCCGGTACCCCGCCTCAACCGTCAGTCGGCGGCGACGCGGGCGGGGCTGTACCAGCTGGCGAGGAGGTCGGGGAGGCGGTCCGGACCCCAGCGGTCGACCGGTGTGATCCGGCCGTGCAACGTTGCGAGTCCACGCGCCAGTCCGCCGACGACGTCGCCCTGCCACGGGACGGTGACACCTTCGTCGGGGCCGACGATCACCGCCGGTCCACCGCGATCCACGCACACGACCGGACATCCGGAGGCGAGCGCTTCGGTCACGGCCCAGCCGGCGGCTTCTCGGAAGGCGGGAGCGAGCAGGGCGTCCGCGCGGAACATCGCGGCCAGTACGTCCTCGCGCGGCAGCGCGCCCATGAACTCGACGCGGTCGCGGACCCCCAGCTGCCAGGCGAGACTCTCGGCGCGTCCCCAGTCCGGGCCGTCGCCGATGATGCGCAGCTCCCAGTTGGCCGCCTCCGGCCGGGCGAGGGCGCTGATCGCCAGCAGTACGCCCTTCCACGGGATCAATCGCCCCACGAACAGGGCCGTCTTCACCCCGGGCGCGCCGAACGGCTCGTACGGGCCGGACGCCGTGAAGCGCCGGATCGCGACGTTCGGCTGGACGACGATCTGCTGCGCGTACGGCGCGAACGCCTCGGCAACGTCGTTGTTCTGGGCAACCATCAGGTCAGCGGTCTGCGCCATCCGGCGCCCCGTCAGACGGCGCCGTACGCCGGTGTAGGCGCGACGTACCAACTCCCCCACGACGCCCCGCATCCCGAGCCAGTGAGCCATCGACAGCGGCGCGGTCGTCGATCCGCCGACCGGCCCCCAGATCACCTTGGCGGACGACTCCTCGACCACTCCAGCGCCCATCCAGTCCACCGCGAACGTCAAATGATGGATCACGTCGAACGAGTGCACGGCATGCAACTCGCGAGCCGTGCGACGAGCCAGACCCTGCCACAGCGGGTAGTACCAGTACACGTCCGAGGGCCGGCGGCGCAGCCGGAGAATCCAGCGCGGCATCTCCAGCGGTACGACGGTCAGCCCCGGCACCGGCCGGACCGCGAGTTCCTCGTGGATCTCGTGGACGAACTTGCCACGGGTCAGCAGCCACACGTCGTGGTCGCGCGCCGCAGCCTTCGCCCACGCCCACCCGGCGCCCGGCTCCGACCCGCCCGACGGCCGGCAGGCATACGCACTGAGCAGGACCTTCGGCCGGTCGGGCATCAGCTCATCCCCTCCAGGAGTCTGCGCAGATCCGTGCTCGAGGTGGAGGCCGTGTACGGAAAGTAGTGCACCTGTGCGCCGACCTCACCCAGCAGCCGTTCCAGTCTGGTCCCCTTCTCCGTTCCCTTCCAGTCGTCGCCCTTGAAGAGAATGTCGTACCGCAACTGCTGCCACATCTCGAACTTGTCGCTGGACCAGTCGCCGACCACCTCGTCGACGAGATCGAGCGCTCGAATCACGTCCATCCGTTCCTGATGCGGAACGACCGGCGGACGACCCTTGATCCGCGCCACCACATCGTCCTCGACGACGCCCGCGATCAGGTGGTCGCAGTGCTCGCGGGCGCGCCGCAGGATGTTCAAGTGGCCGATGTGGAACATGTCGTACACCCCAGGCGCGTAGCCGACGACCGTCATGCGCGCACCCCCAGCAGGGCCATCTCGCGGTACCACTTGCCGACCGCGGCCGCGAGGAACAGCAGGTTCAGCACGAGCAGCGCGCCGTACAGTACGAGGAAGAGCTTCGGCGTACCGA
>DASSDE010001035.1:0-4850 GCA_035697365.1 Kribbella sp.
CTGTGCAAATGCCGCGACTCCGTCGCGGCGGGTCATGGGGCTGGAACTCCCGGCCTTCCCTCGTCGCTCCGGTCGCTTCGCTCCCTCCACTCCTCAGTCCAGGCCGGGAGGCCCCATGACCGGACCGGTCGGATCCGTCGCAGAGGAGGCCGCCAAGCTGTTCGCCGTACTGCAGAACGCGGCCGCCGAGGGTGCGCCGAGCGCGGAACCCCGGTCCGCGGAGGCGCCGGCTGCAGAGCGGGAGTCCGCGGAGGCAGAGGCTGCTGACGCGACGCATGAGCATGATCACAAGCTCGGGCCGGACTGTGTCTGGTGCCCGGTCTGTCAGCTGATCCATCGGGTGCGGAACACCAGCCCCGAGACGATCGAGCAGCTGTCGACCGCGGCCGCGCACGTCCTCGGCTCGCTCAGATCTCTGCTGGAATCCGCCGCGGACGCGGCCCGGCAGGCACGGGAGGACGCAGCGGCGCGGACCTCGCCGGCGGACCAGCACCAGGACCAGGACCGGGACCAGCAACCGGACCAGCCGGCCCAGGAATCAACTCGGTCCCGGGTGGACCGGATCGACGTGAGTGAGGACCCCGAACCATGGGACTGACCATCGGCATCGATGTCGGCGGTACGAAGATCGCGGCCGGCGTGGTCGGCGAGGACGGCCTGATCGGTACCCGGACGCACCGCGACACCCCGGCGGACTCCGTCGACGCGACCGCGGCGGCGATCTGCGACGCCGCGGCCGAACTGATCGCGGGCCACGAGGTGGAGGCGGTCGGCATCGGCGCCGCCGGGTTCGTGTCGTCGGACCGCTCGACCGTACTGTTCGCGCCGAACCTCGCCTGGCGTAACGAGCCGCTGGGCGCCCGGGTCGCGGAGCAGCTCAAGGTCCCGGTCGTGGTCGAGAACGACGCCAACGCCGCCGCCTGGGGCGAGTTCGCGTTCGGCGCGGCCAAGCACGTCGAGCACATGGTCTGCATCACGGTCGGTACCGGCATCGGCGGTGCGGTCGTCAGCGACGGTGAGTTGCTGCGCGGTGCGCACGGTGTTGCCGCGGAGCTCGGGCACATGCGGGTCGTACCGGGTGGTCATCGGTGTGGGTGCGGTGCGCGCGGCTGCCTGGAGCAGTACGCGTCCGGGCGGGCGCTGGTGCGCGAAGGCAAGGCGCGGGCCGAGTCCGGTTCGCTCGGCGCGGTGCAGATGCTCAGCGTGTGCGGGATCAAGGACCCGGCCGAGCTGACCGGTCCGATGATCACCGACGCGGCGATGCAGGGCGACCCGTGCGCGGTCGAGCTGCTCGAGGACCTCGGCCGCTGGCTGGGCGAGGGGCTGGCGAGCCTGGCGACCATGTTCGACCCGACGCTGATCGTGATCGGCGGCGGCGTGAGCGCGGCGAAGGAACTGCTGATGAAGTCCGCGCAGCAGGCGTTCGAGAAGAACCTGCCGGCCAAGTCGAACCGCCCGCACGCGGCCTTCAGCCTCGCCGAGCTGGGCAACGATGCCGGTCTGATCGGCGCCGCCGATCTGGCCCGGAAACCTGCCCCGGCACCCGCAAAACCCCGATGATTCTCCCGACCAGGGATACTGGAGGCACGGCGGGGGTCCAGAGGAAGGTCGAACGTTGGCTCTGACACAGGCTCTGACGATCGGGATCGACATCGGCGGCACGAAGGTGGCGGCCGGGGTGGTCGACCCGGAGGCGAACATCCTGGACCGGGTCCGCCGGGACACGCCGACGACCGATCCGCGGGAGACCGAGGACGCGATCGCCGAGATCGTGCACGACCTGGAGTCGCGGCACGACGTGATTGCCGTCGGCATCGGTGCCGCCGGGTTCGTCGACGTGACCCGTTCGTCGGTGCTGTTCGCGCCGCACCTCGCCTGGCGGCACGAGCCGCTGCGGGATGCGGTCGAGCGCCGGCTCGGCCTGCCGGTCGTCGTGGAGAACGACGCCAACGCGGCCGCCTGGTCGGAGTGGCGGTTCGGCGGCGGCCAGGGGGAGAGCCACCTGGTCTGCGTCACGCTCGGTACCGGAATCGGTGGCGCGATCCTCAACGACGGCTCGCTGCAGCGCGGGAAGTTCGGCATCGCGGGCGAGTTCGGGCACATGCAGGTGGTGCCGGGCGGTCACCGCTGCGAGTGTGGCAACCGCGGCTGCTGGGAGCAGTACGCGTCCGGCAACGCCCTGACCCGTGAGGCGCGCGAGCTGGCGCTGTCCGGCTCCCCGGTCGCGCACAACCTGCTCCGCGCGGCCGGCGGGGACCCGCGCAAGATCAACGGCCCGATGGTGACCGAGCTGGCCAAGGACGGCGACCCGGTTGCGGTCGAGCTGCTCGAAGACGTCGGCCGCTGGCTCGGCATCGGCCTCGCAAACCTGGCCGCGGCGCTGGACCCGGGCACGTTCGTGATCGGTGGCGGCGTGTCCGACGCGGGCGAGCTGCTGCTGGCACCGGCGCGCGAGGCGTTCAAGCGGACGCTGACCGGTCGCGGATTCCGGCCGGAGGCGCGGATTGTTCGTGCGGTGCTCGGTCCGGAGGCGGGCATGGTCGGCGCGGCCGACCTGGCGCGTGAAGAGGCCACCTGGCTTCGTCGGGTACGGGTGAAGACCACGGCCGTGACTGCGAAGACGGCCGCCGCGCGTGGGCGCTCGACCAGGCTGGAGCGTGCCGCCCGCAAGTCCGCTGCCCGGCGTACCGGCATGCGTGCCGACCCTGACCTGCACCCTGCGGATGTGAACGGCGACCCTGACGCATGACGCAAGATCACCTGCGGGTGCTCTCGTACAACGTGCACCGGTGGGGTGACGACCGTACGGCGCTCGCGCGGGTGGTCAAGGCGTGCGCGCCGGACGTGATGCTTGTGCAGGAGGCGCCGACCTGGTGGGGGACCCGGCGGAAGCGGCGGGCGATGGCCGCCACGTTCGGGATGCGGTACGTGGCCGCGTCCGCCCGGAACGCGATCCTGGTTGCCGAGGGCATCGACCTGACCGAGCCGCTGCACTGGCGGGTCTGGCGGCCGTTCGTGCGCCGCCGGCTGAACTTCGTCGCCACCCAACTGCCCGGTGGCGCGGTCGGCGGTCAGGTCCTGCTCGGCACGACCCGGATCGCCCTGGTCGTGTGCCATCTGGGGCTGCACATCCTCGGGCGCGGGCGGGAACTCGAGCAGATCCTGCACCGGTGCCGTTCGTTCGGTACGCCCTATTTGCTGGCCGGCGACCTGAACGAGGAGCCCGACGGCCCGGTGTGGAAACGCCTCGCCGAGGAAGGCCTGACCGACCTGGGCGCCGACGCCGGACCGACCTTCAGCTCCACCAACCCGCACAAACGCATCGACGGCGCCCACCTCACCCCACCCCTGCAAGGCCGCATCGTCCCGACTCCTGCAACACCTGAGGACCTGGCCGCAGCCTCCGACCACCTCCCGATGCTGATCGAGATCAAGCTCTGAACTCGAACAACGGATTCGTGACGGCATCACGCCAGCCGGCGCGGTGGCCCTCGGCCTGCAGCCGGTAGTAGAGCGTCTCGCGCCGGTCGTCGTCGGCCGTACCGAAGTGTCCGCCGATGTTGTGGGCGAGGAGGTAGTGCGCGAACAGGACGCTCCCGGCCGGGCCGGTGACCTGGATCGGATCGCCGAGCGGGATGTCCGGGTACGGGCCCGGGTTCAGCTCGGCGACCTTGGCGAGCGCGTCGGCACCGTGCTCGGCGAGGTACGCGCCGAACCCGAGATGGGTCCCCGGCCAGACGTAGAGATTGCCGCGGTCAACGTTCTCGTGCGGCGTCAGCCACAGACCGGCGAGCATCGTGAACGTACCCGGCGTACCGTCCTCCAGCGTCGGCGTGATCCCGTCCACGTGTGGCCCACCCGGTCTGTGCGACCACGGCGGGATCGTGGTCGCGACCTGTGCCTGATCCGGTTCCAGCAACCCAAGATCTGGCCGCACCAACTCTGCGGCCAGGTCCGCGATCCCTGCTGCGCGATACAACTTGAGCAGCGGATGCGTGTCGTTGAGTTGAGGCCAGAGGAAGTGCGGGCCCACTCCCTCGGGTGGGTTGCGGTCGAGCATCGCCGCTACGACCTTGCGGCCGGCCGCGAGCTGAGCGTCGGTGAGGACGCCGGGCACGACGACATACCCCTGAGTGCGGAACTGGGTCAGCTGGGCTCCGGTGAGGTGTCGCATCCCAGCAGTCCAGCAGCGGCACGGCCGACCGGCAAACGAATTACTTCTTCGAGCGGTTCAGGAAGTTGAGCATGGCTTCCTGGGCGGCGGGGGAGGCGAAGAGGGCGGCCGAGAGTTCGGCGAGGTCGTTGCCTCGGGCATCGATGTCGGCGAGGAGGTTGCGGTTGAGCAGCTTCTTGGTTTCGCTGAGACCCTGCGGCACGCCCTTCAGCAGCGAGGTGAGAACCGTGTCCAGTGCTTCGTCGAGGTCGGCGTCGGGGACGGTCAGGGTGAGCAGGCCGAGGCGGGAGGCCTCCAGTGCGTCGAAGCTGTTGCCGGTCAGGAACGTGTACGCCGCGGCGCGGTCCGTGAGACGCGGGAGGACGGTCAGCGAGATCGTCGCCGCCGCGAGGCCCAGCCGTACCTCGGTCAGCGCGAACGTCGCGCTCTCACCGGCCACGCTGATGTCGGCGGCCGCCACGATCCCGATCCCGCCGGCCCGCACCGGCCCAGCCACCCGCGCGACCACCGGCTTCGGATTCGCGACGATCGCGCGCTGCACGTCCACCATCCGCTGTGCGCCGACACCCATCCCGACCGTGGTCGCCTCGGACAGGTCGGCCCCCGAACAGAACACGTCCAACGCCGACCGGATCACGATCACCCGTACGGCATCGTCCGCACCCGCCGTCTCCAG
>DASSDE010001036.1:0-5253 GCA_035697365.1 Kribbella sp.
GCAGCGGACGAACGCCTTGATGGGCGGGAGTTTCGCGACCCCGATCTATCAGTTCGCGCGGAAACTCGGTTTCCGGAACATCGGCCAGCCGTTCTGGGGCGAGCACCCGACCCGGACCGGGCGGGCGACGTACTTCGCGACCCGGGACGTGTTCTATTCCGTTGCCACCGGCCCGCATTCCACCGCCCCCGTGTTCTGTACGCAGCACCGGGGGATCAGTGTAGGGAGAGCATCATGAGAAAACGTGTGATGGCGGCGGTTGTGCTGTCGTCGACGGTCGTCAGCGCGATCACGACCGAGGCGGCGCAGGCGCACGAGGTCACGCCGGTGGCCGCGGCGGTGCCGGACACGACGATCAACGGCCGCGGCTTCGGGCACGGCCGCGGCCTGTCGCAGTACGGCGCCCAGGGCGCCGCGCTGGCCGGCAAGTCGGTGAAGCAGATCCTGGACTTCTACTACCCCGGGACGACGGCGGGCAAGGCGACCGGCAGCATCCGGGTACGGGTCAGCGCGGACACCACCGACGGCGTCCGGGTCGGCGCGGTGAGCGGGCTCGCGGTCCGCTCGATCGCGACCGCCAAGGTCTACGCGTTGCCGCGTGGCGCGACGATCAACCAGTGGTCGATCGACCCGAACGGCGAACACGGCAGCAAGCTGTCCTGGTTCAACGCGAAGACCCGGAAATGGACGCTCTACAAGACGTTCACGGGGATGGCACAGTTCGAGGGCGCACCGGTGATCGGGCTCGTGCTGCCGAGCGGCGCCGTTCGCCGGTACCGCGGTGCGCTGCGGGCGATCGACGTGTCCGGCACACATCTGGACACGGTGAACGTGTTGCCGCTGGAGTACTACCTGCGCGGCGTCGTACCTCGCGAGGCCGTGTCCAGTTGGCGGCCGGCCGCCCTGCAGGCACAGGCCGTTGCCGCGCGCACCTATTCGGTCTTCCATCGCAGTCGCGCTACGGGGAAGGCGTACGACCTCTGCGACACCACGTCCTGCCAGGTGTACGGCGGGTACGACTTCGAGAAGACCTCGACGAACAACGCGATCGCGGCCACCGCGGGGCAGGTCCGGCTGTACAAGGGCAAGCCGATCATCGCGGAGTTCTCCTCGTCGAACGGCGGAGCGACCGCGGCCGGCGACTCGCCGTACCAGGTGACGAAGGTGGACGGCTGGGACGCCTATCCGAAGAACGGGAACCCCAACGTGACCTGGAAGGTGACCAGGACCGCCGCCGAGATGGAGGCGGTGTTCGCCGTCGGGTCGATCCGGTACGTCCGGGTGCTGAAGCGGAGCGGTGTCGGGCCGGGCGGCGGCCGCGCGCTCACCATCGAGGCGTCCGGGTCCCGCGGGAAGCGGGTGCTGACGGCTGACCAGGTCCGGATCCGGCTGCATCTGCGGTCGTCGTGGATCAGCTTCGCCGCCCGCTGACCTGATATGCCAACTACGCCCGCCGAAGCCCTCGACGGCTGAACCATTGACGGGCCCTCCTTGCGCCGGTTAAAACGTGACATCGCTGTCAACAACCGCCCAGGAGGAGCAGGTCGATGGGTACGAAATTTGGTATATCAAGTCGTCTGGCCGCAGGAGTGCTCGCGGTCGCGGTCCTCGGATCGCTGAACATGACCACAGCCAGTGCGGACGAGGCGGCCGGGACCGATCCCACCGCCGCCGCGCGAGCCCGTGCGTCGTACGGCGCAATCAACCAGTACTTCGACGCCGGCAAGGGTGGCCTGCTGCTGGAGGAGTACCCGAACACCCAGTCCCACGCGTACTCGTACGTCTGGCCGTACTCGCAGGCCGCGATCGCCGCCGAGGACCTGGCCGGCGTACCCGGCGCGGGTCACGCCGGCTCGGTCGAAGCCGACCGACGGATCGCGGCGTACGAGTTCTACTGGAACTCAGGCACCACGCCGACCGGCTACGACTCGTACGTCCGCCCACCGAACGGGCAGGGCGGCGACAAGTTCTACGACGACAACGAGTGGATCGGGCTGAACCTGATCCAGCGGTACAAGCGGACCGGCGACCGCGCCGCGCTCGCACGGGCCAAGGACATCTTCGCGCTCGTCGTCCACGGCTGGGACACCGATCCGACGCATCCGTGCGCCGGGGGCGTCTACTGGACACAGGCCCCGTGGAGCCAGGACCGCAACACGATCTCCAACGGCCCGGGCGCGGAGCTCGGCGCGCACCTGTACCTGCTGACCCACGACAAGTCGTACCTGACCTGGTCGCAGAAGATGTACCAGTGGGCGCAGACCTGCATGCTCGCGCCGAACGGCCTGTACTGGGACCACATCGACCTGGCCGGCAACGTCGAGAAGACGCAGTGGAGCTCCAACCAGGGCGTGATGCTCGGGGCCGGCGTGTTGTTGTTCAAGGCAACCGGTAACCCGCGCTACCTGCAGGACGCGAAGTCGGTCGCGAACGCGTCGCTGGCGTTCTACAACACCCCGGAGATGCTCGCGAAACAAGGGCCTGCGTTCAACTCGATCTGGTTCAAGAACCTGCTGATCCTGGACTCGGTGAGCCCGGACCCGCGGTACCGCAAGGCGATGAAGGCGTACTCCGACTACAACTGGAACACCACGCGAGACCCCGCGACGAACCTGTACAAGTTCCGCGAGGGCTCGGTGGAGCTCCTGCAGCAGTCCGGCATGACGCAGGTCCACGCCCTCCTGGCCTGGCCCCGCTCCCGCTACGGCTTGCTAGCCTAGGCAGCAGCTGTAGCGCTCTTGATCTCGACCGGAGTGATCGGCGCCCCGTCCTGCGGGCCGTTCTCGGGCGTGACGCCGGCCTCCGCGACCTTGTCGATGAGCTTCACGCTCGGCTCGTCGATGGTCCCGAACGCCGTGTACTGCGGGGTCAGCCCGGACGCGTCGCCGTACACGATGAAGAACTGGCTGCCGTTGGTGTTCGCGCCGGAGTTCGCCATCGCGAGCATGCCGCGACCGTACTTGAGGGTCGGGTAGACCTCGTCGGCGAAGCTGTACCCCGGTCCGCCGGAGCCGGTTCCGCTCGGGTCGCCGCACTGGAGGACCTGCAGGCCCTCGCCGACGGTCAGCCGGTGGCACTTGGTGTTGTCGAAGTACTTCTGGCCGACCAGGCTGAGGAAGTTCTTCACCGTGCAGGGTGCGAGGGCGCTGTCGAGGGTCAGCTGCAGGTCGCCGATCGACGTGTTCATGGTGACCTTCGACGTACCGGACGCCTTGGTCTTGCCGTCGGCCGGCGGATTGACCTTCTTGGCGGCCGGCTCGGTGCCCTTCTTGTACGTGCAGTTCACCTCGGACGCGAGTGGCGTCGCGCGTTTCGGCGCCGGCGCCATCGCGGTCGGGATGGTCGACGGCTTGTTCCCCGGTGCCGCCTCGGACGGCGTACTGGCGGCCGGAGTGTCGTCACCACCACCTCCGAAGACCACGAACGCCCCGACGACGACCACGACCACCGTCACCACCGCGGCGACGGTGACCGCAAGGTTCCGTCGTTGCCGCCGGCGTTCCAGGTCCCGCTCGGCCTGCCGCTTCGCCTTCCGCGCCGCCAGCTGCTGCTGGTGGGTCTTCTTGGACATGCAGTAACCCTCCTCGCCGAGATGCCTGCAGGGAACCTACAGCGAAAACCTGAGAACTGTCTGTCAATCTGCGGATCAGGTGGGAGAGCCGGCGCCCCAGACGAAGCAGAATTCGTTGCCTTCGGGGTCTCGCATGACCTGCCAGAGGCCGCCGTCGTAGATGTCGTCGGCGCGGGTGGCGCCGAGGTGCAGGGCGTTGGCGATCGCCCGGTCCTTGGCGTCGGGCGGGACGTACAGGTCCAGGTGGAGGCGGTTCTTGCCGGCGGTCTTGCCCTCCGGGACCTGGGCGAAGTCCAGGCGGACCGCCGCGCCGTGCAGTTCGGTGACGCCGTGCTGGTCGGGACGCAGTTCGCCACCGAGCAGCGCCTGCCAGAACTGCCCGAGCCCGTCGGCGTCCGCACAGTCGAACGCCACCGCATCGATCACCGGCACCGGGTCCACCGGGGTCAGTCCTTGATTTCGCAGATCGGGGCGCCCGCCGAGACCGTTGCGCCCACCTCGGCGGTGAGGCCGGTGATCGTGCCGGACTTGTGGGCGTTCAGGGGCTGCTCCATCTTCATCGCCTCGAGGACCACGATCAGGTCGCCCTCGGTGACCGTCGCGCCTTCCTCGACGGCGATCTTCACGATCGTGCCCTGCATCGGCGAGGAGAGTGCGTCCCCGGACGCTGCCGCGCTCTTGGTGCCGCCCGTGCGCCGGGCCGGCTTCTTCTTGGCTCCGGCGGCCGGCGCGATGCCTCCAACTCCCGCGGGCAGTACGACCTCGATCCGCTTGCCGCCGACCTCGACGGTCACCGTCTCCCGATCGGCGTCCTCCGGTACGTCGGCCTTCGGCCCGTCGTACGGCGTGAGCTGGTTGTCGTACTCGGTCTCGATCCACCGCTTGTGCACCTTGAAACCATCGGTCCCGACGAACGCCGGATCCGATACCACGGCCGCATGGAACGGGATCACCGTCGGCATCCCCTCGACGACGAACTCGCGCAGCGCGCGCCGCGACCGCTCCAGCGCCTGCGTCCGGTCCCGTCCGGTGACGATCAGCTTGGCGACCAGCGAGTCGAACGCGCCGGGCACCGTCTCACCTTGGTCGTACCCGCCGTCCAGCCGTACGCCCGGCCCCGACGGCGCATGCCAGCGCAGCAAGGTCCCCGGCGCCGGAAGGAACCCGCGGCCCCCGTCCTCGGCGTTGATCCGGAACTCGATCGAGTGCCCCGAGACCTCCGGATCGTCGTACCCCAGGGCCTCGCCGTTGGCGATCCGGAACATCTCCCGGACCAGATCCAGCCCGGTGACCTCCTCGGACACCGGGTGCTCGACCTGCAGCCGGGTGTTCACCTCGAGGAACGAGATCAGCCCGTCCTGCCCGACCAGGAACTCGCACGTCCCGGCGCCCACATACCCGGCCTCGCGGAGAATCTTCTTCGACGAGTCGTACAGGAGCGACAGTTGCTCGGCAGACAGGAACGGAGCCGGCGCTTCCTCGACGAGCTTCTGGTACCGGCGCTGCAGCGAGCAGTCCCGCGTCGACACCACGACAACGTTGCCGTGGGCATCGGCCAGGCACTGGGTCTCGACGTGCCGCGGCTGGTCCAGGTACCGCTCGACGAAACACTCGCCGCGCCCGAACGCGCTGACCGCCTCGCGGGTCGCGGACTCGAACAGCTCCGGGATCTCCTCGATCGT
>DASSDE010001037.1:0-4770 GCA_035697365.1 Kribbella sp.
GCCGACGATCCGTTCGCGCTGCAGCTGGCCGACAACGCGACGATGCGGGAGTTGTACCTGGACGCCGAGGGGGAGGACGGCTACCACCGCGACCAGAACGTGTTCGGTGCGGGCGTCTCGATCGAGGATGACATGGCCGTACTGGTCGGGTACGACACGGGCGCCACGATGACGTACCACCTGACCGCGTACGCGCCGTACGAGGGCTATCGAGTGATGTTCAACGGATCGGCCGGACGACTCGAACTGAATGTCGAAGAGTCGACATTTACCGGCATCACGCTGCGCCCGTTCTGGTCGCCGCCGGTCGACCACACCGTGGACCACGACCATGAAGGGCACGGCGGCGCCGACCCGCGCGTCCTGGCCGCACTGCTCGACGACGAGCCGACGGAGGGGGCTGAGGTCGCGGATGCGCGGCAGGCTGCGCTGGCGTTGGTGACAGGGCTCGCGGCCAATCACTCGTTCGAGACGGGGTTGCCGGTGCGGACCGCCGACGTCCTCACACTGTGATCAGAATAGTGGTCAGGTGATCACTATTCTGATCATGAGAGCGCGGCCCGGAGGATCGCGTGGGCGCCCGCGAGGATCGCTTCCCGATTGGCCTCGTACGTCGGATCCGTGACCGCGGTCTTGTTCGCGAGGTCGAAGGAGAGCACCGGCACGTGCAGGTGCCCGGCCGGCATCGACGGGTCGAGCAGGTCGCGTTGCAGGGTGTTGCGGTAGGCAACTTCGTTCGAGAGGTAGCCGCCGCCGGTGCCTTCGGATGCGATCGACCCGGCGGTCGGCCCGTCGGGTCGCCGTACGGGTGTGGTCTCGCCGGCCGGGATCTCCAGCACCGACGTGTTGACGCGGGTCCGGAACGGCGCCGGTACGGCGGTCTGTGCCATCCGTGCCAGCGGGAGGCTGGACGTGATCCATTCGGGGCCGGGCGGCATGCTCGGGGACACGACGGGCGCGCTGATGGTGCCGCCGCCCCAGAGGTTGTTGTTGTCACCGATCGAGCTGACCGAACGGCGCCGGCCGTTGAACGCCTCCAGGTCGAAGATGCCGGCCCGTCCCTGGCTGCTCGTCATCACGACGTCGGCGTGCTGCGGACCCGGCCGGTAGTGCGGAGCGAGCGTGTTCTCGACCATGCTCTCGTCGAAGTCCGTGTACCGGACCGGGAAGACCACGGTCTGGATCTCGTACGTCCTCCCGTTCACCGTCCAGCGCCGGCCGTCGAGAGTGAGCGCGTTGGCACCGGACGGGTTGCCGATCCGGATGTCCGCGTCGAGCGTGAACGGGTCGAACCCGGTGACCAGGATCTTCTGTACGCCCGGGCTGAAGCGGGTGCTCGTGATGCCGCGCGAGGCGTACTCGAACGAGCGGATCAATTCGGCGCGTTCGGTCGTGGTGAGGCCGAAGGAAGGCTGCCACTGGCGCAATGTCAGCGCCATCGAGAGGCGGGCCCAGTACAGGCCGCGGTCGTCGGTGGACGGGAGCGCGTCGGTGCCGCGGGGCGCGTGCTGGGCACGGTGGGTCGCGGCCCGCCACAGCGCCTCGCCGTGCGCGCGGACCAGCGCGGCCGCGGCCTTGCGGTTGGGCACCCGGCACAGGAGTTGCGCGAAGACGCCGACCTGGTGGTCGAAGCCGGTGCGGCGCAGGATCTCGGCCGGCACCGACGGTCCGCCGTTGACGCCGCGGGTGAGGCGTTGCTCCTCGACCGTACCGACGACCGAGTGATCCAGACAGCCTGTCACCGGCCCGCCGTGCAGCGCCGGAGCGGTGTCCGGCGCCGCGTGCGCGATCGGAGCACCGGACAGCACCGCGGTCACCGCCAGTGCGCCGGCAACCAGAGAACGCTGGAATGAGCTGGGGCGGAGTCTCATACAGGCTGTCTACCAGATCGCACCCGCATCTCCTACCGAGGCGGGCCCTCGAAGATGGGCAGTAGGTAGGCGGTCCAGATCCAGTAGTGGACGTGTACGGCCGCGACCCAGACCACGACCGGGGTGAACGCACGGACGTACCACGGGATCCGGGTGACCAAAACGGCCATCACGATCATCACGACGCCGATCAGCACGCCGGGTACGACGAACGCCCACTTCTGCGCATCGACGGGCCAGCAGTTCGGGTACGTACACGCGTCGTCGGTGCCGGTGAAGTAGCTGCCGGCGTTGAACTCCGCCACCACAAACGTCCAGCACACAATGACGAACCCGCCGACGCCCTGCGCGATCGCGGCCCGCAGTGACCCGCGGCTCGACCACCCCCTCCCGGTCGGCAACCCGCCCACGAACAGGATCGTCGCCGTCGTGATCAGCAGCACGGCCAGCCAGAACCCGTCCAGCCCTGAACCGTGCGTCCCGATGCCGTGCCGTCGAGGATCGACCTGTGGCAGGCCGGAACTGAAGCCGAGCAGGCAGAACCCGAAGATCAACAGCCCGATGGCGCCCAGCACCAGCAACATGACCTCGACCCACCCGGCTACCCGGGTTCTGGTGACCTTCATCCGTGCAGAACGGATTTCCAGTCGGCTGCGGTGGCGGCGTCGTACGGCCGCGTGAAGCCGCATCCGGTCCACGCGATCGGAAGCAGCCCGCCCTGCTGTGTTTGCCCGGAGACCAGCAGCCTGCTGCCTTGCTCGAGATCCAACGGATCCGCATCCTCCCCAGCCGTATCGGCAACCACGGTGACCTGCTGACCAGTCCCACCCCGGAACCACTCGTTGACACCAAAAGTAATCTGCACACGCCCCACCGGACCCTCACCCATCGCCACCACCCGCTCGACCGTCCCGTCGAACGCAATGTTCCGCTGCGCAAGGGTCTTCAGCGAGTACCCCTCAACACAACTCGCCGCGCGACCGGTCGGAGAGGCAGTGGGTTGCGACACCGGAATCGCCTCCGGCTGACCGTCCAGTACGCCGCCGAGCAGGACGAGTCCGACCACAATCGCGGCGGCGACGGCAGCCACCAATGCTGCGACTGGAATGCCCCACCGCCAACCAGGCAGAGTCCTTGGGGGACGCGATGGTTCGGCTGCGTGGCGCACCTGGGTCCGCACCTGCTCGAGCACGCGGGCATCGAGCGGCTGGACGCTCCCGGCGGCGACCAGTTCGTCCCATCCGGGCAACTCGGAAAGCTCGTCCATCAGCTGCTCGTCCACGACGAATCTCCCTCCGGCTCTGTACGTCGCTCATCGAGTACTTGCGCGGAGCCCGCCAATCGTTCGCGCATCCGCTCCCGCGCACGATGCAGCCGCGACCGCGCCGTCCCCGCAGGGATTCCGACGACCTCGGCAGCCTCGCTCGGCGTCAACTGCTCCCACCCAACGAGCAGCAGCAGTTCGCGCTCGACCGGGGGAAGGCTCGCGAGCGCCTCCTTCAACGCGGGCCGCACGGCAGCCGCATCCAACCGGGCGTCGACGGCCGCCCAATCCAC
The DNA here is from genome assembly GCA_035697365.1 of Kribbella sp. Classification (GTDB taxonomy): domain Bacteria; phylum Actinomycetota; class Actinomycetes; order Propionibacteriales; family Kribbellaceae; genus Kribbella. Next base: position 3,429 of record DASSDE010001037.1, read on the forward strand.
CTCCGTCGCACCGGTGCTGTCCGGTACGGCATCGCGCGTAGTGCGGCGGTAGTGAGCGAGCAGGACGTGCCGAGCAACGCCGAAGAACCAGGCCCGCGCACTGCCTCGGGCCGGGTCGAACGTCGCCCGGCTGCCGAACGCGGCCAGCCACACGTCCCCAAGGAGTTCGTCGGCGTCGCGAGGAGCTCGCCTCGCCAAGTAGGCGTGGATCGCCGGCGCGAGGCGTTCCACCAGCGGCTCGAAGGCCGCTGCGACCTCTTGCGAGAGCCGCAGTTGCTCCTCATCGCTTCTCATCCGCCCCGCTCTCCGCCCGCACGCTGTTCGACCACCGGTGTCACCAGGTACTTGTCGAACAGCGCGACGAGCGTTCGGGGGTCCGATCAGTCGATCTGGTCCAGTTTGCCGGTGTCCACGTCGTACATGAAGCCGCCGACCACGATCTCCTCGCCGATCAGCGGGTGCTCGCGGACCGCGGCGACGTCGCGGCGGAGCGCCTCGAGCTGGTCGGGGATGACGGAGATCGGCAGGTAGCCGGCCGGTTTGCCGGCAGCAAGCTCGACCTTGGCGCGGAGCGCGTCCTCGGACATCGCGGCCATCGCGCAGCGGGTGTGCGGGATGATCATGATCCGCCGGACGCCGAGCAGCTGGACGCCGAGCACCAGTCCGGTCATCGTCATCTCGGTGACCCGGCCGCCGGCCGAGCGCAGCACCTTCGCGTCGCCGGCCTTCAGGCCGAGCATCTCCAGCGGCGGGATCCGGGAGTCCATACAGGTGACCACGCCGATCCCGGCGTGCGCGATCCCGTCGAACCCGCTGTAGTGGAAGTCGGCCGCGTACTCCGCGTTCGCCGCCAGCAGGTCGTCGAACCCGCCGCTCATCGGACCGGGCCCGACGCTGGACCGGATTCTGGACCTGGCTCTGGTACTGGAGTACCGGTTTGCAGGATCGACATGGCGAACGGTTCCTTTCCGCAGGAGTCCGGACGGGGTGGATCGGCGGGTGCGGTGCTGACCGGCACGCTCCACGACCGGCCGTCGACGTGCTGGACCGTCACGGTGCCGGCGTCCTCGCCGACGACCCGCAGCGCATCCAGCGCGAGCTCGCCGAGGAGTTCGCGGACGGCGACCTCGGCGGCCTGACCGCGCTTGCTCCAGGTGGAGCGACCGCGCAGCCCGGTCAGAACTGTCTCCCCACGATCGGCCGCGGCGAGTACTTCGACCGCTGTGTCGACCGTGAGGTGGCCGTGCATGGTTCCGGCCGGCAGGTACGTCGCTGTCGGCGCGAACCGGTGCCCGCCGAGATGAGTGGCCTCCCACACGCGGCCCGGTACCCGTTCGGCGAG
>DASSDE010001038.1:0-2875 GCA_035697365.1 Kribbella sp.
CGGTCCGACGGGTAGCTCGGGTCGATCTGGTCGTCGACGACCGCGGCCCGCTCGATCACTTCGAGTTCGGCGCGGCCCAGGGTGCCGTTCACGGCGACGCGATAGCCCTCCCACGGCGAGTGCGCGTTCAGCGAGTAGCTCAGCCGCGCGCCGTTCGCGTACTCCGCGATCACGGACATGTTGTCCTCGATCGTGATGCCCGGTGCGAACACGTCCTGGTCGCGCAGGTACCCGTCGTACTGCTCGCTCTCGTAGTACAGCTGCCGGTTCGTGTCGTCGGTGCGCAGGTCGAGCAGCCACGGGTCGTTGGCCGAGCCATCGATCGTGCCACGCGCCGGACGCTCGCCGAGCCCGCGGGCCGCCGCGTTGTCCGAGCCATAGAACGCCAGCCCGCCGGACGCGAACACGCGGGTCGGCTGCGACGCGATCCACCAGTTCACCAGGTCGAAGTGGTGCGACGCCTTGTGGATCAGCAGACCGCCGGAGTTCTTCTTCTCGCGGTGCCAGCGCCGGAAGTAGTCCGCGCCGTGCCGGGTGTCGAGCACCCACTGGAACTCGACGCTCGTGACCTGCCCGATCTCGCCGTCCTGGATGACCTGGCGCAGCGCGCTGTTCCGCGGCGAGTAGCGGTAGTTGAACGTGACCACCACGGACTTGCCCGACTCGTTCATCGCGTCGACGATCTGCCGGGTGCCTTCGGCGTTGATGGTCAGCGGCTTCTCGACGATCACGTCCGCACCGGCGCGCAGCAGCCGCGACACCACCGACGCGTGCGTGTAGTCGGGGCTGGTCACCACCACCCGGTCGACGGACTGCTCCTTGACCATCCGCTCCAGGTCGTCGGCGCCGTACTGCGGCAACTCGCTGCCGCCGAGCCCGGCGACCAACCGCTGGTGGAACGCGAGCCGGCCCTGGTTCGGGTCCAGCAGTGCGACGAGCTCGGCCTGTTCGGGATGTGCCTGGAAGATCGCGCGGATGTACGACTGCGCTCGCGATCCGGTTCCGGCGACTGCATAGCGTCTGGCCACGGCGGGCTCCTCATTTCTACTCGTGTAGATCGATCACGCTAGCAATCGCTTTCCAGCCCGGTCAACCGTCGTACCATCGCTGCATGCCGAAGGATCCGGTCACCCGTAACGACGTGGCGGACTACGCCGGGGTCAGTACCGCCGTGGTCAGCTACGTGGTGAACGCGGGCCCGCGGAAGGTCGCGCCGGAGACCCGCGACCGGGTGCTGGAGGCGATCCGCGTGCTCGGCTACCGGCCGAACGCGACCGCCCGCGCGCTCCGGATGGGGACCACGCGGACGTTCGGGCTGATCACGCCGGACGGCGGCAACCCGCTGTTCGCGGAGCTCGCGAAGGCGATCGACCGGGAGGCAGCCGCGCGCGGGTACGTCGTGCTGCAGACCAGCGCGGACGGCGACCCGGAGACCGAGAACGCGAAGATCGCCGAACTCGTCGCTCGCCAGGTCAGTGGCCTGGTGCTGGTCGCGCCGACCGACGACCCGGCGCTGGAGGACGTCGAGGTGCCGGTGATCGCGATCAACCGGGTGCTGCCGGCCACCAGTTCGGTGCGACCGGCCTACCGCGAGGGTGCCCGGCGCGGCGTCGAGCACCTGATCTGGCACGGCCATCGCCGGATCGGCCTGGTGATCGGCGGCGCGGGGCAGCCCGAGCCCGAGCTCGGCTGGCGCGATGCGCTCGCCGCGGCCGGTCTGCCGGAAGGTCCGATCGCCCGGACCACGTTTTCCCGCGGCGGCGGGTACCGGGCCGGGCAGACGTTGCTGCACGACGAGCCGACCGCGATCTTCGCCAGCTCCGACCTGCAGGCGATCGGTGTCCTGAGAGCACTTCACGAGGCGGGTGCGCGGGTGCCCGAGGACGTCGCGCTGGTCGCCTTCGACGGTACGCGCGAAACGGAATACACCAGGCCGCCGCTGACGGTCGTACGCCAACCGGTCGAGCAGCTGGCCCGCGAGGCCGTCAGCCGGCTGATCGAGGGCGAGGGCTCCACGGAGGCCCTGACCGTCCCGACCGAGCTCGTCCTGCGCAGGTCCTGCGGCTGTTAGAGCGTCCCGACGTCCTCGAAGATGAGTGCGGTCCGGGTGGCGAGTACTTCGGGGATTGCCTGGAGCTTCTCCAGAACGAGCCGTCGGAGGCCCTCGTTGTCGGCTGCGCGGACCAGGAGGATCGCGTCGAAGTCGCCGCCGACCAGCGCCATGTGCTTGATCTCGGGGATCGCCTGGAGTTGTTTGCGGAGCGACCGCCACGAGCTCTGCCGCAGACTCAGGGTGACGTACGCCGACGTACCCAGACCGAGTTTGAGCGGGTCCACGGTGACCGTGAACCCGGTGATCACGCCGGTGTTCGTGAGCCGTTCGACGCGGGCGTACGCGTTCGCGCGGGAGATGTGCACCTCGTCGGCGAGCGCCCGGATCGAGAGTCGTCCGTCGCGCCCGAGCGCCTCGATGATCAGCCGATCGACCTCGTCGAGCGCCGGGGCCACGACAATCTGTCCAGGACCGGCCCGGTGGACGATCACCTCGTCAGACATTTGTACGACCTCCTAGGCGCCAGTTGCGGCCAAACGTCTCTCAATAATTCCAGCTATAGAACAACTTGGCCAGAAGGGACGACGATGTGGCTACCGTCCGTCTCCTGCGCTGGAAGGTCTCGTGAGCGAGCGAAGCGAGTTCACCGTCAAATACTGTCTACTTCGCGCCTCATCGGCGCCCGGAGCGAAGCGAGGACGTCGATGAGCTCCGTCTCGGAGCAGTTGCTCCCCTCCGCGGAACCCGTCTGTCTGATCGATCAGTTCGGTGTACCGCACGAAAACCCGTCGTACGAGCTGCCTGCCGACCAGGCCCTCGTCG
>DASSDE010001039.1:0-7565 GCA_035697365.1 Kribbella sp.
CGCACCGGGCGGGATGCCCGGGTCGCCGGTCTCGCTGGGAGACGTGACCGACGACTACATCGGCTACAGCCCGGAAGGCTCGCAGTACCTGCACGACATCTGCGCGGCCATGATCGGCATGGACCGGTACGCCGTGAGCCAGCTCGCGTCGCAGGTGCCGACAATGCTGGCGCTGGTCCGCGCCGGGCTGGGGTGTGCGCTGATTCCGCGCTCGATCATGGCGATGGGGGTCGAGGGCGTTCGGTACCGCGAACTGGAAGCGGCCGACGCGCACTCGGTGACGCTGCACGCCTGCTGGAGCCCGGACAACCCGAACCCGGCGCTGCAGCGGCTGGCAGAGTCGCTGCGCGCGGATCCGCAGCTCGGGACTTGACCTGGAGCGAACTCTAATTCGTACCCTCGGGGTCATGAGTGCACAACACAGGATCGGCTCGGGTTTCGGGCACGACAGCACCGCGAACGACGTCCTCGCCGGGATCGACCTGACCGGCAAGCTGGCGATCGTCACCGGTGGATACTCCGGTCTCGGCCTGGAGACCACGAAGGCGCTGACCGGCGCGGGCGCGCAGGTCGTCGTACCGGCCCGGCGTCCGGACGTGGCGCGGGAGGCGCTCGGCGATCTGGCCGAGATCGACGAGCTGGATCTCGGGTCGCTCGACAGCGTGCAGGCGTTCGCCGACCGGTTCCTGGCGTCCGGGCGATCGGTCGACATCGTGATCGACAACGCCGCAATCATGGCCGCCCCGGAGACGCGGGTCGGCCCCGGGTGGGAGGCGCAGTTCGCGACCAATCACCTCGGTCACTTCGCGCTGGTGAACCGGTTGTGGCCGGCGATCGCGGCAGACGGAGGAGGCCGGGTGGTGTCGGTGTCCTCGACCGGGCACCGGCGCTCGGACATCCGCTGGGACGACCTGGAGTTCCGGCGCGGGTACGACAAGTGGGAGGCGTACGGGCAGGCGAAGACCGCGAACGTGTTGTTCGCCGTGCAGCTCGATGCCCTCGGCAAGGAGTCCGGTGTGCGGGCGTTCGCGCTGCATCCCGGCGGGATCCTGACGCCGTTGCAGCGGCATCTGCCGCGCGAGGAGATGGTTGCGTTCGGGTGGATCGACGAGGACGGCAATCCGCTGAACCCTGGGTTCAAGTCGCCGGAGCAGGGTGCTGCGACGCAGGTGTGGGCGGCAACGTCTCCGCAGCTCGACGGGCTTGGCGGGGTGTTCTGCGAGGACTGCGAGATCGCCGAGGTGTCCACCGGCGACGCTCCGGGCGTTCGGCCGTACGCGATCGATCCGGCGTCCGCGGCGCGGCTCTGGACCGTGTCGGCTGAGCTCACCGGGGTGAACGCGTTCGGGTAGGCTCTTCGGCTCGTGGCTGCTTCTTCTGTTCCGCTCGGGCCGATTGTGGAGCGCTTGCGGGCGTCCGGGTGCGTGTTCGCCGAGGACGAGGCGGCGTTGATCGTCGAGAGCGCGCGGGATGCGGTCGAGGTCGAGGACATGGTCGAGCAGCGGGCCGGCGGGGCGCCATTGGAGTACGTGGTCGGCTGGGCGTCGTTCTGCGGGTTGCGGATCGCGGTGGAGCCGGGGGTGTTCATCCCGCGGCGCCGGACCGAGTTCCTGATCGCAGAGGCCTTGCGGGTGGTTCGCGACGGAGCGGTCGTCGTCGACCTGGGGTGCGGGTCCGGCGCACTCGGCGCGGCCGTTGCAGCTCAACGATCGGTGTCGGTGTACGCCGCTGACGTCGAGCCCGTTGCGGTGCGGTGCGCGCGGCGGAACCTGGAGCCGTTCGGCGGCGCCGTGTATGAGGGCGATCTGTTCGCCGCCCTGCCGGTACGGTTGCGCGGCGGTGTCGACGTAGTGCTCTCGAACGTCCCGTACGTACCGACCGACGAGATCCGCCTGCTGCCGCCGGAAGCGCGTCTGTACGAACCGCGCGTGACGCTGGACGGCGGGCCGGACGGGCTCGCCACCCTGCGCCGGGTCGTCGCCGGCGCGGGGGAGTGGCTGCGAACCGGCGGTCACCTGTACGTCGAGATGAGCGACCGCCAGGCCCCGCTCGCCCGGGACGTGATGGCCGCGGCCGGGATGAGCGCCGAGATCGTCACCGACGACGACCTCGGCGCCAACGTGGTGCACGGCCGAACTGCCGGCTAGACGCGCCGCTGGACATGCAGCAGGTACTCGCGGCGGTTGCGCGGGTCGTGGTCGGTTCGCGGCCGGCCGGGAACCTGACCGGTCACCGGCTGGTACCGCTCGAACGCCGACTCCAGAACGCCTTCGCCGCGAGTGAGAGCGGGCAACTGCTGCTCCAGTTCGTACACGGCCGCCGCAGGGATTTCGCCTTCCAGGGTTGACGTCTCCGCGGCCAGCGCCGGCACCTGCGGGATCGCCCGCAGCCTGGACAAGGCCGCGAGGACAGTACGCGTGGTGTCGGTCGGGATCTCCAACTGGAACCGGTGCATCGGCTCGTGCACCGTCGTACCGGCCTGCTGGAGGGCCGTGATCAGGACCAGCGGAGTGAGGAGCCTGAAGTCACCGGCCGTGCTCGACATGCTCTTGTCGAACACGGCGTGCGCGTGGCTCTGGCGGGCCGAGTAGCCCGAGTGGGTCATCACGATCCGCGCGTCGGGGATCTGCCAGCCGTGCAGGCCCTGGTGCAGGGTCTCGCGGACGGTCTCCTCGACGGCCTTGATGAACGCGTACGGCATCGAGCCGAGCTCGACCTCGAGTTCGAACGTGACGCCGGCGTCCACCGGTGCGGGCTCGACGCGCAGGCCGACGGTGGCCAGGAACGGGTTCGCGTCCTTCTTGTTGAACTCGACCGCCTGTCCGGAGCCGACGATCCGCTCGACACAGATCGTCGTGGTCTCCCGGAAGTCGACGTCGATCCCGTACTCGGTGGCCAGCGTCGTCTCGATGACCTCCTTCTGTACTTCGCCGTACAGCGACACGTACGTCTCCTGGCGGAGGTCGTCCTGACGCAGGTTGATGAGCGGATCCTGCTCAGCCAACTGCGTCAGCGCCACGCGCAGATTGCCCCGGTCGGAAAGTCTGCGCGGCGTAACGACGGTCTCCAGCGTCGGCGGCGCGAACCTCGCGAAGGGCCGGTGCATCGCGGTTGCCTGCCCCGGTTCGGTGATGGTGTCGCCGATCTTGATGTCCGCCAAGCCCCACAGCCTCCCGATCCGGCCGGCGTGCAGTACGTCGCCCTTGCCGTACACCTCGAGCGCGGTGATCTTGCCGTCCGTGTCGCCGTACCGCACGCGGTCGCGGACGGCCGCCGTACCGGAGAACATCCGGACGTACGCGATCTTCTCGCCGGCCGGTCCGCGTTCGACCTTGAAGACACTCCCTTCGACGGGACTGTCCGTCGTACCGGCCCGGGGGAGCAGGTCGCGGATGCCGTCGGTCAGTGCGTCGGTGCCGGCGCCGGTGATCGCTGAACCGAAGTACACCGGATGCACGATCGCCTGCCGAGTCTGCGCGGCGAGGACCTCGGGCAGTGCGAGCGGTGTGCCGTCGACGTACCGCTGGAGGAGTTCGTCGTCATGCTCGGTGAGTACGTCGAGCAGTACGTCGTCCTGCACGATCGGCTTGAACGCCGCCTCCGGCGTACCGAGACCGGTGGCCTCACCCATCGCGACGATCGCCGGCGTGAGCTTCGCGGCGATCTGCCGGAGCACGCCGTCGTACTGAGCGCCGGGCCGGTCGAGCTTGTTCACGAAGATCAGCGTCGGGATGCGCAGGCGCTGCAGGGTGCGCATCAGCACCCGCGTCTGCGCCTGGACGCCCTCCACCGCGGAGATCACCAGGACCGCGCCGTCGAGCACGCTCAGCGCCCGCTCCACCTCGGCGATGAAGTCCGGGTGGCCGGGAGTGTCGATCAGGTTGACGAACAGGTCGCCGAGCGTGAACGCGGCGACCGCGGTCTTGATCGTGATCCCGCGCTGCCGTTCGAGCGCGAGCGAGTCGGTCTGGGTGTTGCCGTCGTCGACGCTGCCGACCTCGTCGATGACACCGGCGGCGTACAGCAGCCGCTCGGTCAGGCTGGTCTTTCCGGCGTCAACATGCGCCAGGATCCCAAGATTGAGTACTTCCACGCAGCTTCAGGTCCTTCGAACAGGTGTGGTCCGTTTCCATGCCAGACATGAAGCGAGGTCGCATGACGGACTCCTTCTTGATCACCTGTTCGGTCACTGCTGGGTACGCGGTCGAGTACACCAACTCCGCTCGGGATCGGACAAACCATTTAGTCAGGAGCTACAGGTCAGTTGATCAGGGTGCCTACCGCGGTGCCGGTCGCGATCGTGGTCGCGGCGTGCGGGCGGTCGATGTCGAAGACGTGCAGCGGCAGGTGGTGGTCGCGGGCGAGGATGAACGCGGTCTGGTCCATCACACCGAGGCCGCGGTCGATCACCTCCTGGTAGTTCAGGTGGTCGAAGCGCCGGGCGTCCGGGTGCTGGTTCGGGTCCGCGTCGTACACGCCGTCGGTGCCGTTCTTCGCGACCAGCAACGCATCCGCCTCGAGCTCGATCGCGCGCTGCACCGACGGGTAGTCGGTGGTGGTGAACGGCTGGCCGTTGCCGCAGGCAAGCAGTACGATCGAGCCCTTCTCCAGGTGCCGGAGCGCGCGCAGCCGGATGTACGGCTCGGCGAGGTTGTCGATCGGTACCGCCGTCATCAGCCGCACCCCGTGCGCGCCGAGCGCCGCCAGCCGGCCGCGGAGCAGCGCCGCGTTGATCACGGTGCCGAGCATGCCGATGTTGTCGGCCTCGACCCGGTCGATCCCCCAGTCGTCGGCCCGGTTCCCGCGGAACACGTTCCCGCCGCCGACCACGACCGCGACCTGGACGCCGGTCGCCCGCAGCGAGATCACCTCGTTGGCGAGATGCGTGAGCCGCCCGCTGTCGAATCCGAACTCGTTCGGGCCGGCGATCGCCTGACCCGAAAGCTTGAGTACGAGCCTGCGATACATACCGCTCCGTTCGGTCGACACGCCTGATCCGGCGACAGGTCTATCACGAACTGTCCGTGCCCGGACCTAGGGTCGGGGCAGGAGGTGGACAGGGTGTCCGAGATCGGGTTGCGGGACTGGCGGAAGCTGGCACAGGCATGGCATGCGCGGTTCGGGACGAAGTCGCTGGCCGAGGGGGTGGGCTTCGTCCAAGCGGTGGCGGAGGCGTGCTCCGCTGCGGACGTCGTACCGGAGTTGCGGCTCGGTGCGACGTTCGTGGATGTCGTGAGCCGGGATGCGGCGGCGGCGGAACGGATCAGTGGGATCGCGGTGGAGTACGGGCTCCCGGCCGACCCGTCGGCGGTGGCGCAGCTCGAGGTCGGGCTGGACACGTGGGACCTGGTTGCGATCGGGCCGTTCTGGGCGGCGGTGCTGACCGGCAGCCCGGACTCGTTCAAGGGGAACGACATCGTCGATCCGACCGGCCGGGTGGCGAATCTGTGGTTCCAGGGCACGACGCCGCACGAGACGCCCCGCCAGCGCTTCCACCTCGACCTGTGGCTGCCCTCCGAGGTGGTCCCGTCCCGGATCGAGGCCGCGATCGCCGCCGGCGGCAAGGTCGTGTACGACCAGGAGGCGCCGGCGTTCACCGTGCTCGCGGACCCGCACGGCAACAAGGTCTGCCTGTGTACGGCGGAGGGACGCTGACTTCTGCTACCGTCGAGGTGACTCGAGGAGGTGTGTGATGGCCAGGAAGGTTCTCCGGTTCCGCGCCATTCCCTCCTCGACCGCTGTCTGCTGACAGCACTTTCTCGAACCGGAGATTCCTGATGTCCTCCGTGGACACCCAACTTCATGCTGTCCTGACGCGGGCGCTCAGCGGCGTACCGCATCACGAACTGCGGCGGCGGGCTGCTGCGCTCTCGCACCGCTACCGCACCGAACAGATCGACGACGCGACACCGGGGATGAGCGATGCGCTCGACGCCCTCGCGTACGCGGTCGTCCGGATGCCTGCCACCTTCCACGCCATCACTGCAGCACTCGCGGCGGTCGACCGTCACGTCGACCAGACCGTCACGACCCACCTGGATCTCGGAGGTGGCACCGGCGCAGCCGCCTGGGCGGCCTTGGCTCGCTGGCCGGACCTCGCTGCCGTCGAGATCGTCGAACGCCAGGAGGCTGCGGTCCGCCTCGGTCAGCAACTTGCTGCGGGCAACGACTGGGGCTGGAAGACCGCCGACCTCCGGCACTGGAGCCCGCCCGAGCCGGTGGATCTCGTGACGATCGGCTACGTGCTGAGCGAGTTGACCGTCGAGGCCCGTGCTGCGCTGATCCACACGGCTGTACGGTGCGCGCAGACGATCGTGGTTGTCGAGCCGGGCACGCCGCGTGGGCATCGCCGGATCCTGGCGGTCCGTGAGTTGCTGATCGAGCACGGCTTCCGGATCGCGGCGCCGTGCCCGCACGCTGGTCCGTGTCCGGTCGACTGGTGTCACTTCGCGACCCGCCTGCCACGTACCGAGCTGCATCGTCACCTGAAGGACGGCACGCGCAACTTCGAGGACGAGAAGTTCGCGTACGTCGTCGCAACCAGCTGCCCTGTCCGCCCGGCGCACACGCGGGTGATCGCGCGTCCGGTCCGCCCGAAGAACCGGGTCGTGCTGGACCTCTGCACGTCCACAGGCGCAGCGGAGCACGTCGTCGTACCCAAGTCGAGTCCCGACTACCGCTCGGCCCGCGCCACGACCTGGGGTGACACCTGGCCGTAGTCTGCAACCGGTTGCAGATTACTGAGCCGGCGCAGTGGTTGCGCGGATGATGAGGGAGGTGTCCAAGAGGACCCGGCGGTCCGGGCTGTCCGGGTTCTCGAGGCGTTGGACCAGGAGATCGACTGCGGCGGCGCCTGCGTCGGCTGCGTGGGACGAGACGGTGGTCAGGGGTGGGTAGACCTGTGCCTGCAGTACGTCGTCGCAGCCGACCAGGCTGATGTCGCCCGGCACCGAGACGCCTTGCTGTGCGAGGCCGGCCATGACGCCGTGCGCGAGAACGTCGTCGAACGCGACGGCAGCGGTGACCTCGGTCTCCAGCAACGCCGGCGCGGCCTTCATGCCGGCCTCGTAGCTCGAGACCCGGCCGGGGAGCATCACCGCCTCGACGCCGATCCGTTCGGCGGCGCGCTTGACCGCCTTCTTTCGCTGGCCGTTCGCCCACGATCGTGACGGCCCGGCCAGGTACGCGATCCGGGTGTGCCCCAGCTCGGCGAGATGCTCGACCGCGGCGCGCACGCCGTCCGCGCTGTCGACGAGGACGCGGGAGATGCCGGCGACGTCGCGGTTCACGAGCACGACCGGCCGCCGGGCGGCCAAGTTGCGGATCTGGCGCTCGCTCATCCGGCTCGCGGCGAGCACGAAGCCGTCGGCCTGCAGCGTCAGCCGGCCGACCATCGTGTGCTCGCGCGCCGGGTCCTCGTCGGTGTTGCCGAGCAGCAGCGCGAGCCCGGCGGTCTCCGCACGGCCCTGAGCGGCGCCGATCATCGGTGGGAAGAACGGATTGGCGATGTCCGCAACGATCATCGCCAGCAGCCCGTGCCGCCCGGTCGAGAGCGCCTGCGCCGT
>DASSDE010001040.1:0-3692 GCA_035697365.1 Kribbella sp.
ACACGGAGGCGCTGGAGGCGTTCAGGCCGCGTGCGGAGGCCTGAGCGGTTACCGTCAGGGGGTGTTCGCGCGCCGGCGGAAGCATTTCGGGACTCCGGCCGACAAGGCGACGTATGCGACCCTGCATACCGCCTCGTTGGCGAGCCCGCACCTGCGCGAGGGCCTGACGCCCGCTGCGGCCGGTAAGGCCAGCCGTCACCTCAGAGACCTCCTAGGTACTGCGGCCATCGCCATCTGCGACTCCTCCGGCGTACTGGCCTGGGACGGCGTCGGCGGCCCGTACGAGAGCAACCACCGCCGCGACGCCAAGGACCTGGCCGCGCCAACGCTCCGCTCGGGTCGCACTGCGGTACTGGGCGCGCACGACGTGGCCTGCGGCGATCCGCAGTGCCCCATCCGTACTGCGGTGGTCACACCGATCGTCACGGAGGAGCGAGTCGTTGCCGTACTGGTCGCCTACAGCAACAGCACGTCAGCCGCACTGGTCAGGGCGACTGATGAGGTCGCTCGCTGGGTCTCAGGGCAGGTAGAGCTCGCAGAGCTGAACAAAGAGCGCACTCGTGCCATGGAGGCCGAGCTGCGCGCACTGCGGGCGCAGATCAGCCCGCACTTCATCTACAACGCGCTCGCCGCTATTGCGTCGTTCGTGCGCACTGACCCGGAGCGGGCGCGTGAGCTGCTCTTGGAGTTCGCTGACTTCTCGCGGTACGCGCTGCGGCGGGGCGGCGAGTTCACCACGCTGGCGGACGAGTTGCGCAACGTGGAGCGGTACCTGGTGCTGGAGCAGGCCCGGTTCGGGGACCGGCTCAAGGTGTCGCTGCAGATCGCCCCTGAGGTGCTGCCGGTGGTCATCCCGTTTCTGGTCGTGCAGCCGCTGGTGGAGAACGCCGTACGGCACGGTCTGGAGGGTACGACCGGCGTCGGCAACATCACGATCCGCGCGCACGACCGGATCAGCGAGGCAGAGATCAGCGTCGAGGACGACGGCGCCGGCAGCGACCCCGAGGTGATCCGCGCGGCGCTGTCCGGCGAGTCCAGCAGCGACTCGGTCGGCCTCGGCAACGTCGACGCGCGGCTGCGGCAGGTGTACGGGGACGCGTACGGGCTGGTCGTGGAGACCGCAGTGGACGCCGGGACCAAGGTGACGTTCCGGATCCCCAAATACTCCTCAGGAGTGCATGCGTCCCCTTAGAGTTCGCTCTATGGCCGACTCTCCCCTGCGCGCGCTCGTTGCGGACGACGAGGAGCCTGCGCTGGCCGAGCTGGTGTACCTGCTGGGGCAGGACCCCCGGATCGGGGAGATTCGCACTGCCTCGAACGGGCCGGACGCGCTGAAGATCCTGCAGGCGACCGACCTGGACGTGGTGTTCTGTGACATCAAGATGCCCGGTCTGGACGGCATCGACCTGGCCCGGGTGCTGTCCAAGTTCGCCAGCCGGCCGCAGATCGTGTTCGTGACGGCGTACGACGAGCACGCGGTCGCGGCGTTCGACCTGGAAGCTACGGACTATGTGATGAAGCCGGTCCGGCAGGAGCGACTGGCTGAAGCGGTACGCCGCGTGGTCACACAGGGCTCTCCGACTGCACTGCAGTCACCGGACGAGACAGAGGACGAGGTGATCCCGGTGGAGCTGGCCGGCGTCACCAGGTTCATCCAGCGCTCCACAGTGCGGTACGTCGAAGCCCAGGGCGACTACGCCCGCCTGCACACCGGCCAGAACTCACACCTCGTACGGATCCCGCTGAGCACACTGGAGGAGCGCTGGAGCGAGGCGGGCTTCACACGCATCCACCGGAGCACACTGGTCGCTCTGCAGCACGTGGACGAGATGAGGGTGGACAGCGGCCGCTGCGCGGTCCGGGTCGGCGACGACTGGCTCCCGGTCAGTCGACGGCACACGCGGGAGCTCCGCGACCTCCTGGTCCGCTCAACCTCACTGCGCTGAGAGAGCGGCCGCGATGAGTACGCCGGAAGGTCCGCGCCGGGTCCGCGTCACCAGCCCGCGTGCGAGCGCCGCCCGTCGTCCCCTCACTCCCACAGGCACGCGAGAGATCGACGAGCAGACCCGTCTCGGGCAGGTGTACATGCAGTCGCTCATCCAGTCGCAGCTGCGCCTCACACTCGCAGTCATCGGCGGTGTCGTACTCGTTCTCGGCAGCATCCCTCTGCTGTTCTGGCTGGTCCCACCCACGCGCACACTGTCCGTCCTGGGCCTGCCGCTCCCCTGGGTGATCCTCGGCATCCTGGTGTACCCGGTGGTGTACGTCGCGGCACGCATCTACGTCCGCAACGCAGAACGCATCGAGGCCGAGTTCACCGAGTTCGTAGGGAGGCAGTAGGTGTCTCCCGCGATCAGTGTGGCTGCTATCGGGTTGGTAGTGGCAGCGACGATCGGGATCGGGTTGTTCGGGCTGCGGATCTCGCGGACTACGAGCGACTTCTACGTGGCCAGCCGGGCAGTCTCGCCGCGCTGGAACGCGTCGGCGATCAGCGGTGAGTACCTGTCCGCCGCATCGTTCCTCGGCGTCGCCGGACTCGTACTGGTGAACGGTGCCGACATGCTGTGGTTCTCGGTCGGCTACACCGTCGGGTACCTGATGCTGCTCATCCTGGTCGCCGCGCCGCTGCGCCGGTCCGGCGCGTACACGTTGCCGGACTTCGCCGAGATCCGCTTCGAGTCGGCTGCCGTACGGCGGATCTGCGCCGGGCTCGTCGTCGGCATCGGAACGCTCTACCTGCTGCCGCAGTTGCAGGGCGCCGGCCTGGCCGTCCAAACCGTCACGGGAGCGTCACCACAGGTAGGGGCTGCGGTCGTGGCAGTCATCGTGGTGATCAACGTGGCCGCGGGTGGGATGCGCTCGATCACGTTCGTCCAGGCGTTTCAGTACTGGCTCAAGCTGACCGCACTGGCCGCGCCGATCTTCGTCATCCTGCTCGTCTGGCACCAGCCGACCGGTGTCCTCGACTCACTGCACGGAGCGGCCGCCGAATGGGCCGAGCCGCTGTCCCGTGCGGGCGGCCGCGACCATCCGCTGTACGCGACGTATTCGTTGCTCCTTGCCCTTTGTTTCGGGACGATGGGGCTCCCGCACGTACTGGTCCGCTTCTACACCAACCCGGACGGCCGCGCGGCCCGGCGTACCACTGTGGTCGTCCTGGCTTTGCTCGGGCTGTTCTACCTCTTCCCACCGATGTACGCCGTGCTTGGCCGGACGTTCGCGCCAGATCTGGTGAGCACCGGCGGGGACACCGTGGTGCTCGAGCTGCCCGGCCGGGTTTTCCCTGGTACAGCAGGGGATCTGCTCGGTGCGCTGGTCGCGGCGGGGGCGTTCGCGGCGTTCCTGTCGACGTCGTCGGGGTTGACCGTCGCGATCGCCGGCGTGATCGACCAGGATCTGCTGCGGAGCAGGCTGCACCGGTGGAGCGGTGGGGACTACGTCGCGGTGAACAGCTTCCGGATCGCAGCGCTGCTCGCGATGATCGTGCCGTACCTCGCGTTCACGGGCACCGGCGCACTGAGCCTCGCGGACACTGTCGGGCTCGCGTTCGCACTGGCCTCGTCGACGTTCTGCCCCCTGCTGGTGCTGGGGATCTGGTGGCGACGGATGTCCACGACCGGCGCCGCGGCGGGGCTGGTCGTCGGCGGAATCGCGGCGAGTGCGGCGGCCCTGGTGAACGTGTCCGGCGGACC
>DASSDE010001041.1:0-2039 GCA_035697365.1 Kribbella sp.
TCCTTCGCCGAGCACACCAAACTGGTGGAGGCCATCGCGGCCCACGACGGCGACGCCGCCGAGGCCGCGATGCGCACCCACCTGCTGCACGTCACCGACAACCTGGACCGGACGAAGAGCAACAGCCCCGGCGGCGCAGGCCTCTTCGGCCGGATCTGACCACGGCCGGCTGATCGGCGGCCGGCTGATCGGCGGCCGGCTGATCGGCGGCCGCCGGAGGTGCGGCCGCCGGCGGCTCGCGGCGATCAGGCGGTCACCGGCCGGCCGAAGCCTTCGTCGACCAGGACCCGGCCGTCGCGGTAGATCTCGGTGCCGCGCAGGAAGGTCCGCTCCACCCGGCCCCGGGTGATGATCCCGTCCGCCGGACTCCAGCCGCATTTGTACAGACTCGTACTGCCGTCGATCGGCGCGACGTGATCCAGATCGAGCACCACGAAGTCGGCGTCCGCGCCCGGTTCGAGAGTGCCCTTCCGTCCGCTCAGGCCGACGAGTCGCGCCGGATTCAGGCAGCACAGTTCGAGCACGCGCTCCAAGGTGAGGCGACCGTCGTGCACCGCGGTCAGGAGCAGCCGCAGGTAGTCGGCGATCATCGGGCTGCCGCTCGGCGCCGCGAACATGTCCTTCCAGCCCGGCAGCTTCTCCTCCTCGGTGTGCGGCGCGTGGTCGCTGCCGATCACGTCCACGGTGCCGTCCACGATCGCCTCCCACATCGCCACGTTGTCCGCGGGCGGAACCCATTGGCCGAGGACGAATGGGCCGCGCCGCTCGATCCGGTCCCAGTCGTTGGTGACGAACATCGCGAACGGGTTCGCCTCGGCGGTGACGGCTCGCCCGGCCGCCTTGGCCGCGCGCACCATCCGGATTCCTTCGACCGACGACAGGTGCAGGACGTGCAGCCGAGTGCCCACCGACCGCTGGAACTCGAGCAACGTGGCCACCGCGGCGTTGAAGGCGACGCTGTCACCCAGCCGGAACGACCGCGCGTACGATGCCGGGTCCACACCCCACAGCTGTTTGGCGCGCGAGCTCATCAAGTTGTAGAGCTCGTGATCGGTCGGATGGACGTACAACGGCAACCCGGTCTCGGCGACCGCCTCGAAGGCCCGGTACAGCACCGCACGATCCGTCACCGCGGTCGCCGGTGAATGCGGGTACGTCCGCTCCACGTCGTACGACATCCAGAGCTTGAACGCGCTCGCTCCGGCCGCCGCCAACTCCCCCACCAGATCAGGGTGTACGGCGGACGCGTTGTGCCCGAAGTCCACCACGGACTTGCGATCCAGGTCGTCGAGGTGTTCGCGGAGCCGGAGCGGATCGACGATCGGCGGCTCGGTGTTGGGCATGTCGAAGACCGTCGTCACCCCACCCGACGCCGCGGCCTTGGTGCCGCTGGCCAGATCCTCCTTGTGGGTGAACCCCGGATCCCGGAAGTGACAGTGGGTGTCGACCAGCCCGGGAATGACCAACTGGTCACCGACATCGAGCCTGCGATCGGCGATCACCGGAGCGTCGAGGCCGTGCAGACCGGTGACCACGCCGTCCGTGATCAGCAACTGTGCGGGCAGTTCACGAACGCCGGTGTGCACTCTCGTACTGCGGACCACCAGCTCCGCCCGGAGCGCGTCAGGTTCGGTCATTTGGCCAGCGCCTTCGTGATGAAGTCCTGCTCGGTGATTGTCGCGAAGTCGGGCGGGTTCTTCGCCAGGCCGGCGACCTGGTGGAACTTCACGGCCTTCGCGTAGCCGTCGGCGGTGATCACCGGCGTCTGCGGGATCTCCTTCTGCAGGACCGGCAGCATCGCCTCGACCGTCTTGGGATCCAGCGACGACTGATACTTCTGGAACAGCTGGCGGGTCTTGGCCGGATCGTCGTGGATCAGCTTCTCCGCCCGGCCGATCGCCCGGACGAAGGCGGCCATCGCCTCCGGCTTCTTCTTCAGGATCCCCGCCGTGGACAGCGCCAGGCCGTGCGGCTGGGCGCTCATGTCGGGAACGTCGCCGCGGGTCGGACTGATGTAGATCGAGCCCGCCTTGCGCGCC
>DASSDE010001042.1:0-2402 GCA_035697365.1 Kribbella sp.
GGTGCTGCCGCCTGCGATGCCGCCTGCGATGCTGCCGGTGATTTGGCTGGTGGGGCGGATCGCGAGGGTTTCTTTCCTGGGATCAGCTGGAGGGCGATGGTGGTGAGCAGCGCGATGGTGGTGAGGAAGGCCGCGATCCAGGGTAGTGGGGTTTGGTAGCCGGGGTCTTGGATGGCTGAGATGACGAGGCGGAGGCCGACGACGCCCACGACCGTTAGTACGCCGACCACGACGAGGCCGCCGCGGCGCAGGAGCGGCCGGCCGCGGTGGGCCGGGTAGATCAGGCCGATCAGCATGATCGGTACGAGCACGCTGAAGACCACGTGCACTCCCAACTGCCCCACCCAGTACGTCAGGTTGGCGCCACCGAGCCGCCAGCCCCAGTCCGCGGCGCCGTACATGTCCGGGCTGGTGAGCGCCTGCAGACCGATCCCGTCCTCGGCCAGCTCGTACGCGACCCCGAGCAGCACCAGACTCGGCCAGCCCCCACCGACCCGGACCACCGCTTCGCGGATCAGGAGCACACCCGCGCCGTACATCACCAGCAGCAACGGCAGCAGCACCCACGTGACCGGCACCGCGACCGCGGTGAACGACAACTCGGCGCAACTCACCACCAGCAGTACGAGTGTCCAGGCGGCACGCAGCCGACCGCGGTCCGGTGCTGCACTGTTCGAATTCATGGTGTCTGCCATCTCCGTTCGGGACCCGGGCGATCCAGGGCGCGACCGACGGAGGCCCGAGCCCCGGCGTCGATCAGGCCTTGGATGCTGATCTTGTTCATCAGGTGCAGGGCGGAGAGGATGCATTCGGCGACGTCCGGTTCGGCGTCAGCCAGGATCGTGTTGAGCGTGCGCGGGACGATCTGCCAGGTCATCCCGTACCGGTCGGTCAGCGAGCCGCCGAGACCTTCCTTGCCGCCGGCAACGAGCCCGGCCCAGGCGGTGTCGATGTCCTGCTGGGTGTCACATTCGACGTACAACGAGACCGCCGGAGTGAAATCGCTGCCCCGGCGGCCGCCGTTGTAGGCGACCATGCGCTGCCCGGCGACCTCGAACGTGACCGTCGTGACCCGCCCGTCCGCAGCGCGCTGCCGGTGCAGAACCCTTGAGGCGGGAAACACCTTCGTGTACCGCTCGGCGGCCTCCTCAGCTTGGCCGTCGAAGTACAAGAACGTCTTCAGCCGCATAAGCGGTGTCCCTTCGCAGGGCGTCTCGGTCGACGACCAGTTGGCGGAGTTCACGCAGTCGTCGCGGTGGGCAGTTCCAGCCGAGTACTCCGACCACCGTCCCGTTCTCGACGTAGGCGACCGCGAACGTACGATCGGCGACGTCTCCGTACACCACGGTCGTCTCGGCTCCGGTGGGAAAGATCCCGTACGCCTGCAGGCGGGCGTCGTACTGATGGCTCCAGAAGTACGGGACGGAGGCGAACGGCCGGTCCGCGCCGAGCAGGTTCGCAGCCGCGGCCGCCCCTTGCTCCGTCGCGTTGAGCCGGTGCTCGACCCGCATCTGCCTGTCGAACAGCGGGTTGTACCAGGAGGCGACGTCGCCCGCGGCATAGATCCCGGGTGCCGCACGGCAGTCCGCATCACACTCGACGCCGTCGCCGATCCGCAGGCCGGAGTCTGCGAGCCAGGTCGTCGCCGGAGTCGCACCGACAGCCACGACGACCACGTCCGCGTTGATGACTCGGTGGTCCGACAGTTCGACGCCGGTCACCCGACCGCCGGCCGAGATGAACCGCAGTACGCCGGAGTTCATCAGCAACCGCACTCCATGGTCACTGTGGGTTCGCGCAACCAACTCGCCGACCCGAGCGCCGAACTGATGCGCCAGCGGCGACGACTGGCGGCCCACCAGCGTCACGTCGAGGTGCAGGTCGCGGGCCGCCGCGGCAACCTCGGTACCGAGAAGACCGGTGCCGACGACAACCACTTTCTGCCCGTCTTGCAACGCCATACGCAACGCGAGCGCGTCGTCGAGACTCCGGATGCAATAGACGCCGGCCACGTCGTCTCCGGACAGCCGCGACGGCCGAACGCCGGTAGCGATCACCAGTCCGTCGAACGTCAGGCCTCCACCGTCGAGGACGAGTTCACGCCGGGCCACGTCCAGTCCGACCGCGGTCTCCCCCAGCCGGAGCTCGGCATCCAGCCGGCCGATCGCCGCCTCGTCACGGAGTTGCAAGCGCTCCGGCTGCCACTGCCCGGAGAGGATCTGTTTCGACAGCGGCGGCCGGTCGTACGGCAGCCGCTGCTCCTCCCCGACCAGCGTGAGCCGGCCGTCGTACCCCTTGGCACGCAGGGCTTCGGCTGCGGACAGACCCGCGGCTGAAGCACCCACGATCACGACCTGTCGAAGCACGGTTCTCAGCCTTCGACCGTGATCGCCAGCGCCGGG
>DASSDE010001043.1:0-2716 GCA_035697365.1 Kribbella sp.
CCTGGAGCGCGGCATCACCAGTACCCGCTGGCGGGACTACGTCGACATCGTCCAGTTGGCCGAGCGGTCCGGCATCGACGA
The DNA here is from genome assembly GCA_035697365.1 of Kribbella sp. Taxonomy (GTDB): domain Bacteria; phylum Actinomycetota; class Actinomycetes; order Propionibacteriales; family Kribbellaceae; genus Kribbella. Next base: position 82 of record DASSDE010001043.1, read on the forward strand.
GGTGCAGCTCGTCGACGCCGTCGTTGCCGTCGCCCGCTACCGCCACGTCGAGCTCGGGCCCATCACTGCCGTGGTCTCCGGGTACGGGGCTGTCGCACAGGCCAAGTGGGCCGCATGGCGACGCAAGGAACACGTCGAGGACATCAGCGAGCCAGACCTTGACGACCAGATGGTGAAGGTTGCCAAGGTCCTTGATCCGGCGTTCGTGAGCGCGCGGCTGCGGTAGCTGTTCCGTCGCTCCGATCGTTTAGGACCAGGGGGCGGTTTGGAGGTCTTGGGTGGTTCGGCGGGGGCGGGTGGGTGGGGGGTCTTCGGCGGGGGTGCCGGCGGCGATCATCGAGACTATGTGCCAGCCGGGGCCGGGGTTGAGGTCGGCGGTGAGGGCTTCGAGGTCGAAGGCGCGGAACTGGCGGCAGGCCAGGTTCATCGCGTGGGCCTGGAGGGTGAGGTGGGCGACGGACTGGCCGAGGTCGTAGTCGGCGAAGTCCGAGTAGGCCCAGTCGGTGTCCTCGACGTACCGGTGCGCCATCGTGACGATCAGCAGCGATGCGGTCGGCGCCCAGCGGGCTGAGCTGCGGGCCAGGTGGCGGACGATGCGCTTGTGCTCAGGCTCGTCGCGGCGGGCCACGAAGTACGCCCAGGGCTGGGAGTTGCCGGCGGACGGGGCCCAGCGGGCGGCCTCGAGGAGGAGGTCGACGTCGGCCTCGGTGACGGTCCGCGCGGGGTCGAACAACAGCGGGCTGAAGCGGCTGGCGAGCAGCGGATGCACGGGCATGGTCCCATTGAACATACCGTTGGGGCGTGACGCATGTACTCGGCCGCCGGGCGCTGAACCGCGCGACTCTCGACCGGCAACTGTTGCTGCGTCGCTCCGAGCTGCCGGTCGTCGATGCGGTACGGCGACTTGCCGGGCTGCAGGCGCAGACGCCGCACACCTGGTACGTCGGGCTGTGGTCCCGGCTGACGGAGTTCGAACCTGCACAGGCCGCTGAGCTGCTCGTCGACCGCTCGCTGATTCGGATCGCGTTGATGCGCTCGACGATCCACCTCGTCACCCCGCAGGACGCCCGCGCGTTGCGCCCACTGATCCAGCCTGTGCTGGACCGCGACCTGTACCGCAACTTCACGCACGGCAAGCCGATCCAAGGCATCGACATGGCGCAGTTGGTCGCGGACGGCATCGAGCTGCTCGCCCCGAAACCGTTGACGAACAAGGAGCTCGGCGCCCTGCTCGCCGAACGCTGGCCCGACCGCGCCCCGGCCTCCATGGTCTACGCGATTCGCAATCAGGTGCCGCTGGTCCAGGTACCGCCGCGCGGACTCTGGGGCCGGAGCGGGCCGATCGCCCACACCACCGTCGACGCCTGGCTCGGCGCGAACGTAGGCGCGAACGTAGGCGCGAACGTACCGGCAGCCGAGTCGCTCGAGTGGATGATCCGCCGCTACCTGGCGGCGTTCGGTCCGGCGAGCGTCAAGGACATGCAGGTCTGGTCCGGCCTCACCAAGCTGCGCGAGGTCGTGGAACCGATGAGCCTGCAGGTCTTTCAGGACGAGCACGGCCAGACCCTGTACGACCTCCCGGACGTCGTCCACCCGGATCCGGACACCCCGGCGCCGCCCAGATTCCTGTACGACTTCGACAACCTGCTGCTCTCGTACGCCGATCGCATCCGCGTGATCACCGACGACCACGGTCGGCACCGCACGCAGCGCCCCGTTCCGCAGATCCTGCTCGTCGACGGCTTCACCGCGGGCCACTGGACGGTCGGGCGGGAGGCCGACGAAGCAACCCTCACGATCCGGGCGTATCGGCCCTTGACCGATGTGGACGCGGTCGTGGAAGAAGCCGACGCGTTGCTGGCGTTCCTGCATCCAGACGTCGGGACCCGCAAGGTTCTCCTGTAGCGGGAGCATACGGTTGGGGTATGGCGAACGAGCTTGGACGATCGACCAGTCCGTACCTGCGACAGCACGCGGCCAATCCGGTGGAGTGGCGGGAGTGGTCGGACCAGGCGTTCGCCGAGGCCCGCGAGCGGGACGTACCGGTGTTCCTCTCGGTCGGGTACTCCGCGTGTCACTGGTGTCACGTGATGGCGCATGAGTCGTTCGAGGATCCCGGTACGGCGGCGTACCTGAGCGAGCACTTCGTCAGCGTGAAGGTGGATCGCGAGGAACGCCCGGACGTCGACGCGATCTACATGGCGGCGACCGTGGCGATGACCGGGCAGGGTGGCTGGCCGATGTCTGCGTTCCTCACGCCGGCGGGGGAGCCGTTCTTCTGCGGGACGTACTTCCCGAAGGATGCGCGTGGTGGGATGGCGTCGTTCCAGCAGGTGCTCGAGGCCATCACCGACGCCTGGCAGAACCGGCGCGACCAGATCGACGGGATCGGGAAACGGGTCGTCGAGCAACTCGGTGCCCAGGCGGCGCAGCAGTCGGCGGCGCAGGAGACGCTCGACCTCGACCGCGCGGTGCAGTTGCTGAAGACCGACTTCGATCCGGTCGACGGCGGGTTCGGCGGTGCACCGAAGTTCCCGCCGTCGATGGTGCTCGACTTCCTGCTCCGCCAGCACCGGCGGACCGGCGACGAGGACGCGCTCGCGATGGTCGCGCACACCTGCGACCGGATGGCGCG
>DASSDE010001044.1:0-3895 GCA_035697365.1 Kribbella sp.
TACCGCTGCGCAGCCGTACTCGCCGCCGGTCTGGGCTTCGCTGTTGCCGCGGCCGGCCTGGCCGCGGCAACAGGCCCGCAGCCGGTGGCGCCGAACGAGTTGTCCAAGGCAACCACCGCCGCGCACTCACCGACGGCGCTGAGCCTGCTGGGGAAGGCCGGCGGCACGGCGAAAGCCGCCGCGAAGGTCGGGCAGGACGCGCATCCGATCTACGCCCTCAACCCCGCGTTCGTCCGCGATGCGTCGGCGCCGGTCGCCACCTTCTGGTACGCCGCTACCTCCGCGACCGCGGGTGGCCGAGCGCTGACCGTCTTCACCACGCCGGACGGCCACGGTGGCTGGCAGGCGGTGAACGTTGCTTCCGGCAACACCGAGTCCAAGATGGCGACCGCGGCCGGCAACGCGACGGTCTTCACAGAGCCACAACTCGGTGCCTGGTACGCACTGACCGCAACCCACGTCCGCGCGCTCAATCCGTCCGCGGTCAAGTCCATCGGCAGCAAGCCCGTCACGATCGCCGCGTACCAGGATCTGGTCGCCCACCGGTACGCCGACAAGCTCCCCGGCTCGACGTACAACGACCTCGGAATGGCAGGCGGCTACAGCGACGCCGTACCAGCCCCCAACATGACGACAACCTCGCATCACAACCCAGCAGTCCCGATCGGCGCAGCCGCCGCAGCCCTCGCCACCGGCGCCCTACTCCTCATCCTCCTGCGGCGCGCACAAACGTCCCCCACCCCCTAACCACAAACCCGGCGGGCCAGCCCCTACGGCTGACCCGCCGGGCCGTCAACTGATCACCAGCGGCGGGGGAGGCGGGGTTGTTGGCAGAGGAAGCTGCCTACTGTTAGTTCGAGGGCTGGGTAGGAGCCCCAGAGGTCGGTTCGGCGGACCGGGATGATGTGCCAGCCCAGGGCGTCGAGCTCGGTGCGACGCGTCTCGTCCTTCAGTTGCTGCTTCATCGACGAGTGCCACTGATCACTGTCGTACTCCAACCCAAGCCACCGCCCATCCACAGGCCGATCGGGATACCCGAGATCCAGGCGATACGTCCGCCCGTTCCCTTCCACGTGCACCTGCAGGTCGGGGCGGGGGAAGCGGGCGTCGAACAACCGCAGCCTGAGCCAAGATTCACCAGGCGATTCCGAGCGACCGTCGGCGATCCGGAGGAGCTGTGCGGGTTGTGAGCTGCTGTCGCCGGGGAAGTAGGCGACTGACGCCGCTGTCAGCTCGTCCATCGTCATACCGGCATGAAGCAGGGCATCGACGGCGGACAGCGCGAACGGCCGCGGAAGGCGTGTCGCCAACTCGATGGCCGTGGCGGCAGGCGTGGTGACCTTGACGCCGTCGATCTCCATCGCCGGCCGCTCGGTATACGTCCACTCGGGACGGAAGAGATCCGGGGCGAGAGCCGTGGTCTCGATGCCGTGCAACCAGGCGGCTGCCCGCCCGCAGACGGTCGCTTTCGGAGGTACGAGAAGCCGCAGCGCGTCGGCCCTCAACGCGATCGTGTCCGGCATGCGCACGTCGACGTACACGCCGGCGATCAGCTGCCGGATCTCGCCGCGTCCCAACAGCCAGCGGAGCTTACGCCCCACCTGATGACCACGGAACGGAAGACCACAGAAGAACAGGGGGAGGTCGGCGGGGATCATTCCGGCATGATTCCTGAATTGGGGGAATCGTGCGGAAAGTTGTCCACAGGTCCTGGCTCCGGGGCCAGGACCTGTGCAGAGTCAGGTGGTCAGCTGAAGTCGGTTAGGGCGTTTTGGGCTTGGGTTAGCCATTCGCGGCGGGCGGCGATGGCTTCTCGGGCTTCGGTGGCCTTGCGGGTGTTGCCCTGGGACTCGAACTTGGTGGCTTGTTTCTCCAGGTCGGCGATCAGCGACTGGAGTTGTTTGACGGTGGCTTCGGCGCGGGCGCGGGCCTCGGGGTTGCTCCGGTTCCAGACCTCGTCCTCGGCCGACTTAACGGCCTGCTCGACCGCACGCAGGCGGCCGTCGATCGCGCGCATCGAGTCGCGCGGCACCTTGCCGATCTGGTCCCAGCGGTCCAGGTAGTCGCGCAACTGCTCGCGCGCCGTCCGCGCGTCGTCCACCGGCACGATGGTCTCGATCTCGACGAGTAGCGCTTCCTTGGCCTTGAGGTTCTCGACCTGTTCGGCGTTCTCCTCGGCCTGTACGGCGTCCCGCGCCCCGAAGAACAGATCCTGGGCGGCCCGGAACCGCGCCCACAGCTTGTCGTCGACCTCCCGCGGCGCAGGCCCGGCGGCCTTCCACTGCCGCATCAGGTCCCGGAACCGCCCGGACGTCGGACCCCACTCGTTCGAGGAGGCGAGCGACTCGGCCTCCGCGGCCAGCCGCTCCTTCACCACCGCGGCCTCCTCGCGCTTGGAGGAGAGCTCCGCGAAGTGCTGCTTGCGATGCCGCGTGTACGTCGTGCGCGCGGAGGAGAACCTGTGCCACAGCTCGTCGTCCGACGACTTGTCCAGGCGGGGGAGGGCCTTCCACTCGTCCAGGAGTTCGCGCAGCCGGGTGACGCCGTGCCGCCAGTCGGTGCCGGACGCGATCGCCTCGGCCTCGGTCGCGATCTTGGTCTTCGCGGAGCGGGCCTCCTCGACCTTCGCGGCGCGCTCGGCCTTGCGGCGTTCGCGCTGCTGGGCGACGAGTGGGGAGAGCGCTTCGAGCCGGGTCCGCAGGCCGTCCAGGTCTCCGACCGCCTGGGCGTCCTCCAGCGAGCTGTTCACCTTCTTGACCGCGGCGCGCGCGTCGTCCGGCGAGACCGTACCCGCCTGAACCCGCTGTTCCAGCAGTTCCACCTCGAAGGCCAGTGCGTCGTACCGGCGGGTATAGAAGGCGAGCGCCTCCTCGGGGTTCGCGTCCGGCCACTGGCCGACCGCCCGTTCACCGTCCTTCGTCCGTACGAAGACCGTTCCGTCCTCTGCTACCCGGCCCCAGTTCTCTCCGGCCACAACTCGCCCCTTCCGGCGGTATGCACTGCGCTCGTGCCCATTCTGGTCCAGTCCCCGGTCCAACAACGCGATCAGGCCCGAACCTGGGCGCGTCGAGCTGCCTTCTCGACGCTTATCCCTGAACAATCACAAACTCCCAGCTCAGGCGCAACGGTGTTGCATCACAATCCGGTTCGGAACCGCCAGGACCCGACCGGTAGCCTTGGTGGGTCCCGAACCCTGTTCCAGGAAGGTCTGTCGTGCTCATCGCCGGGTTCCCCGCGGGTTCGTGGGGTACGAACTGCTACGTCGTCGCCACCGGCCAGGGCGCGGAGTGCATCGTCGTCGACCCCGGGCAGGACGCGACCGCGGGCGTCGAGGAGGTCGTCCGGGAGAACAAGCTGAAGCCGGTCGCCGTACTGCTCACGCACGGTCACATCGACCACATGTTCTCGGTCCTCCCGGTCTGCGGGACGTACGACGCGACCGCCTGGATCCACCCGGACGACCGGCACCTGCTCGCCGACCCGATGGCGGGGATCAGCCCGGAGACGGCGCGGATGCTGCTCGGCGGCGACCACGAGTTCGCCGAGCCCGACGACGTGGCCGAGCTGAAGGACGGCCAGTCGCTGGAGCTCGCCGGCCTGCAGTTCACCGTCGACCACACGCCCGGACACACGAAGGGCTCGGTCACGTTCACGACGCCGTACGACGGGCCCGAGGAGGTGCCCGCGGTGCTGTTCTCCGGTGACGTGTTGTTCGCCGGGTCGATCGGCCGGACGGATCTGCCAGGCGGCGACCATCCGGCGATGCTGCATACGTTGGCCACCAAGATCCTGCCGATGCGCGACGAGATCGTCGTCCTGCCGGGTCATGGTGGCCAGACCTCGATCGGCCGGGAGAAGGCGACCAACCCCTACTTGCAGGACCTGGAGATACCAA
>DASSDE010001045.1:0-11756 GCA_035697365.1 Kribbella sp.
GGTCAGTGCATGTAGAGGCCGCCGTCGACGTTGAGGGTTTGGCCGGTGATGTAGCCGGCGTCTTCGGTGCTGAGGAAGGCGATCGCGGAGGCGATGTCGTGGGGGTCGCCGATGCGGTTGACGAGGAGGTCGGCGGCCATCGCGGTTCGGCGGTCGGGGGTCAGCGGGCCGCCCATGATGTCGGTGTCGATCGGGCCGGGCGCGATGGCGTTCACCGTGATCCCGTACGCGCCGAGCTCGCGGGCCAGGGCGCGGGTCAGGCCGATGACGCCGGCTTTCGCGACGGAGTACGGCGTTTTGCTGTACGTGCCGCCGCCGCGCTGCGCCGACGTCGACGAGACGCTGACGATGCGGCCGTACTCGTGGCGGACCATGCTCTCGGCGACCCGCCGGGTGACGTAGTGGACGCCGTTCAGGTTGACGTTGATGACCCGGTGCCACTCGTCGGAGGTCAGTTCCAGGTACGGGACCGGCGAGCTGACGCCGGCGATGTTGGCCAGCGCAGCGAGCGGTGGCAGCGCGGCCTCCAGTTCGTCGATCGCCGTACGGACCTGCTCCTCGTCGGCGACGTCGGCCGCGACCGCCCAGGTCTTCACGTTGTACTGCGTGGTGATCTCGGAGGCGAGCGCCTGGCCGCCGGCGAAATCGATGTCGAGGACGCCGACGTTCCACCCGCGTTCGGCGAGCAGCAGGGCGGTCGCGCGACCGATGCCGCGCGGTGACGCCGCACCGGTCACCACCGCGGTGCGGTTCACTTCGCGGCTCCGTAGTCCTGGCCGGGTTTCCAGTCGCTGAAGGCGTAGTCGGCCTCGGAGACCTTGGCGCCGGCTGCCTTCGCCTTCTGCAGGGCCTTGGCACGATCGGCGGAGTTGGCGTCGCTGAGCTTCTTCAGCTCACTCTTCAGATCCTTGATCGATCCGCCCAGATAGCCCTGGACGATGTTGCCGACGTGCGGGGTGATCGGCTTGCGGAGCGCGTCCACGCTCGCCTGGGCGGGGTTCTTCACGATCGCCTGCGGCATCTGGAAGACGTTCGTCTTGCAGTACTCGACACCCTTCTTGTACGCGTCGATCGCCTTCGACGACGCGACCAGGTCCAGGTTGAGCGGCGGCTGGTCCATCGCCTCGATCATCCCGGTCTGGTAGTCGTCGGACATGAAGGAGGCGATCAGCTTGCCGGCCGCGTCCGGGTTCTTGCTGTTCGCGGACACGAAGTACCCCGAGGAGGGACGGCCGCGGTAGCACCAGGCGTCCATCCCGGACGACGGCACCAGCACCTTGCCGGAGGCGAGCTTGTCCACGATCGCCGGCGACAGCGCCTTCGATCCGCCCGCGCACCAGATGCCGTCGATGAAGACTCCGACCGCTCCGGACGCGAACCGGGTGCGGGCGTCGACGACGCCGAAGTTGTTCGAGCCGGGCATGATCAGCTTGGCGTCGTTCAGTTCCTTGAGGAACTCGATCACGGTCACATAGGCCTCGTGGTGATAGGCGTACTCACCGGTGGCGAACTGCAGGCCCTGGTATCCCGGGAAGCCGGCGGTCTGCGCCATGTCGTCGACCTGGTCCCGGATCCGCCCGCCGTCCGCGCCGATCGCCAGCGTGAGCGGCTGGACGCCGGCCGATTTCAGCTTCTCCAACGCCTCCTTGAACGACGGGTAGTCGGTGGGGACGTTGTTCGGATCGAGGCCGGCCTTGGTGAAGTGGTCCTTGTTCACCCAGACCAGCGTCGAGCTCTGCCGGAAGCTGAACAGCGGGAACCCGTAGAGCTTGCCGCCGAGCTGCGTGATGCCCTCGGTGAACGCGTCCTTGGGCAGCTTGGACTTCACGTCGGCCGGAAGCGTCAGCTCGTGCACCCATTTGCCGCTCACCAGCGCCGGCAACGGCAGACCGATCACGTTCGAGTAGACGTCCGGCATCTTGTCGGCCTGATGGGCGAGCTGGAACGCCTGCGGCGCCTTGGACGCGTCGTAGTACGTGTGCGTGATGTTGGTCTTCAGCGTCGGCGACTCGCTCTTCGCCCAGGCGTCGTTGAGATGCTGGAACGAACTGAAGTGATCCCACCAGTCCAGCGTCCCGGTGGCGCCGGCACTCGCGCTGCCGGTCTTGGTGCTGCTCGAGTTGCCGCATCCGGTCGCGGCGCCGGCGACGGCGAGTAGCGATGCGCCGAGCAGACTGCGACGTGTCATTCCGGACATGTTCGACTCCTTCGGTTACGACTTGACGGCCCCGGAGATTCCCTCGACGAAGTACCGCTGCAGGAAGATGAAGAGCACCACCACGGGGACGATCGAGATCACGCCGGCGGCGGCCATCCCGGTCCAGTCGGTCGCGGTCTCACCGACGAACGCCTGCATGCCGACGCTCACGGTGCGCAGATCGGGCCGGCTGAAGGTGAAGACCAGCGGCAGGAAGAACGCGTTCCAGGTGGTGATGAAGGTGAGTACGGCGACGGTCGCGGTGACCGGCATCGCCAGCGGCAGCATCACCGAGAAGAACGTCCGGACGAAGCCGGCACCGTCCACGACCGCTGCCTCCTCCAGCTCGCGCGGGATCTGCCGGAAGTACCCGTAGTAGATGAGGATCGCCGATACGTACGCGCCACCGCTGAGAGCGAGGATCAGCCCGCTCAGCGAGTCGATCAGGTGCAGCTGCATCGAGATCTTGACGACCGGGATGATCGTGTAGCCGGTCGGTACGAAGAGCGTTGCGATCAGCACGCCCAGGAACAGCTTGGACCCACGGAAGCGGTAGCGGGCCAGGACGTACCCGGCCGTCGCGCAGCGGATCGTGACGATCACGACGGTGAAGGCCGTGACCACGACGGTGTTGACCAGGTACCGGCCGAAGTGCGCGTCGTTCCAGGCCCGCGCGTAGTTGTCCCAGACGAACTTCGAGGGCCACAGCTTGAGGCCGCCGGTGAACATCTCCATGTTGTCCTTCAGCGATGCCGACAGCATCCAGAGGAACGGGAAGATCCAGAGCAGCGCGATCCCCACCAGGAACAGCGCGGCGATCCACCACGGCACCCGTCGCAGCAGGCGGCGGTGCCGAACTGTTGGCCGATCCGTACGTACGGCGACCTGCGTGGTCATCGCTGGTCTCCTCTCAACCGGCGGCCGGCGTACACGCCCCACAGCTGGACGGCGCCGACGATCGCGACCAGCAAGCCGAAGATCACGGCCGCGGCGGACGCGTGCCCGAGCTGCGGGATCGGTGCGGCGAACGCCCACCGGTAGATGTAGATCTCGATGATCTCGGTGTGGAAGTACGGCCCGCCTCCGGTCAGCGTGTACATCAGGTCGAAGTTGTGGAACGTCTCCTCGACAGTCAGTACGGTGATGATGATCAGGAACGGTTTGAGCATCGGCAGCGTGATGTGCCGGAACAGCTGCCACGCGCCCGCGCCGTCGATCCGCGCCGCCTCGTACAACTCGTACGGGATGGTCTGCAGCGCGGCGAGCCAGTAGATCATCGTGACGCCGAAGAACTTCCAGATGTACAGCACGGCCGCGGTCGGCAGCGCCAGGTGCTGGTCACCGAGGAAGTCCAGGCCGCCACCGCCGAGCTTGAGCAGCGCGGAGTTGATCGGCCCGCTGGACGGATCCAGGATGAACCGCATCACCACGCCGATGATCGCGGTCGTGGTCACCACCGGGATGAAGAACGCCGACCGCAGCACACCGATCAGTGGCAGCTTCGGCGAGTTCAGGACGATGGCGAGCAGCAACGTCAGCAATACCCGCGCCGGCACCACGAGCAGCATGAACAGCAGTGTGACCTTGAACGAGTTCCAGAACAGCGGATCCGCGAACACCTCGCGGTAGTTGCTCAGGCCAACGAACTGCTGGTTGGCGTCGAACCCGTTCCACTCGACCAGCGAGTACCAGTAGCTCGCGATGATCGGGTAGATCGTGTAGACGCCGTACAGGACCACTGTCGGCAGCAGGAAGATCCAGATCCAGGTGCTCTTCTTCCAGTCGCGAACCCTGCCGGCCATGATCGGCTACCTGATCTGGCTGATCGCGAAGGTGCGCGGATCGCTGCCGAGCCGGTTGCCGTCCTCCAGCCCGCTGACCGCCGCCAGTTCCGCCTCGGTCAGCTCGAAGCCGCCGAGCTCGAAGTTCGCGCGGATCCGCTGGGGGTTCACCGACTTGGGGATGACAATGTGCCCGAGTTGCAGGTGCCAGCGCAGGACAACCTGGGCCGGCGTCGCGTCGTGCGCATCCGCGATCGACGCCAGTACCCGATGGTCGAGGTCGCCGCCTTGCCCGAGCGGCGAGTACGCCTCGACCGCGATCGACCGGTCGCGGCACAGCTCGGTCAGCTCGTGCTGCTGATAGGTCGGGTGCAGTTCGATCTGGTTGACGGCCGGGACGATCTCGCTCTCCTTGGCCAACCGGTCAAGATGTTCGGGCAGAAAGTTGGATACACCAATGGCCCGTACCCGTCCCTCGGCCTGGATCCGCTCCAGTGCACGCCAACTGTCGACATAGCGATCTACGGTCGGGTTCGGCCAGTGCACGAGGTACAGGTCGGCGTAGTCGAGTCCTAGCCGCTGCAGGGTTTCGTCGTACGCCGTCAGCGCCGACTCGTACCCGTGTTCGCCGTTGCGCAGCTTGGTGGTGACGAACAACTCCGCGCGCGGCAGCCCACTGGCGCGTACGGCGGCGCCGACGCCCGCCTCGTTGTTGTACGCTGCCGCGGTGTCGATGTGCCGGTAGCCGATCGCGATCGCCTGTTCGACCGCGCGCTGCGTGTCGTCCGGTGGGACCTGGAAGACGCCGAACCCGAGCTGAGGGATCCGTACGCCGTTGTTCAGTGTGATCATGTCCATCAGCTCACCGGTTCGAGGACGAGCAACGAGGCCGAGGGCAACGGGAGCGAGACCTCGAGGTTGACGTCCCCGGCGACCGTAAGGGTCCGTTCGGCCTCGAACTCTTCCAGTCCTTGGCGATCGTGGATCGCGGCCAGCTGCTCGGCGGTGGGATCCTGCGGAGAGCCCAGCTGCTGCCAGACCGTGAACGCGTTGCTGTGCTCGGCGTCGATGCGCAGGTGCCGCAGCCGGTACGACCCGGACGGCAGGTTGCGCACAGCAACAGTCACGACGGTCGGCGAATCGCTGCTCTGCCACTGATCGTCGATGTGCCGCCAGACGAGGACGGCGACACTGCCGTCGTCCGCTCGCGATGCCAGGACGTCGACCTCTTCGGGCATGCTGCTGCCGTCGGTGTTCTCGAGCGCACCGACCTGCCAGGCCGCGTCCGAGGTTGCCTGCAACCGGTCGGTGCCGAGCAGCGTGAGCATCCGGTACGCGTTGAGCAACGGCTTCTCGACACCGCCCGCGGTCATGAAGGAGCGCGTGCCTTCGAAGTACCGCTCGGCCTCGAAGTAGAAGCTCCACGAGGTGGCGTACGCGACCTGTGCGGTCTCGGTGGCGTTCAGGTCCAGGATCTTCTTCATCAGCTTCGCCTGGAAGACCGGGTAGTACTCGGTGTTCTGGAAGCTGTAGTTGCGGTTGTCGTACCGCCCGAAGTGTGCAGGCACCGCGGCATCGCACTCGTCGACGATCACGGGCAGGCCGGCGTACGCCTCGTACGAGCCGATCAGCCGGTTGAACTCACGCAGGTCGAACAGCATCTTGGTCGACGACGGGCTGAGCAGCTCGGCGGGTTCCTCGGCGAACGGCTTGTAGTCGCGGGTCGGGAAGTGGCAGCCCTTGGTGTGGTACGAGATGAAGTCGAGCGGCTCGCCCCGGTCCGAGGTGTAGTCGAGGAAGCCCTTGAGGAAGTTCAGGCCGCCGCTGGTGACGGCCGGCCCGCCGACTTTCGCTTCGGGCAGAACGGCCCGGATCGCTTGCACCGTTGCGGTGTAGAGCTCGTTGTACTGCTCGAGCGTGCCACGCCAGTAGTCGATGTCCGGCTCGTTCCACAGCTCCCAGAGCCAGGTCTTGACTTCTGCCTCGCCGTACCGCTCGATGCAGTGCTGGACCGTCGCGCCGATCAGGCCCGCCCATTTGCCGTAGTCGCTCGGCGGGTAGCCCCACGCGCCGGCCTCGTAATTCGTGTAGGCGGTCGGGCTGCGTACGACGGTCAGCTCCGCCGCCTCGGGTGGCAGTAGGTCGCGCGGCGTGAAGCCGAGCTCGACCAGCAGGTGATGGCCGGCGCCGACGATCGCGTCGTACGCCTGGTCGAGCAGCGTGAAGTCGTAGTACGGGTTGCCCTCGGCGTCCTCGTGGTAGACGTTGCCGGAGCTCCAGTGCGGGATGCCGAAACCGCTGCCGGAGCAGTACATGTAGTGCGGGCGGACGAAGTACCCGCCGCCGGAGAAGTCGGCGAAAGTCTGCAGCAGTCGTTTGCCCGCGGGCATGTACGTCCAGTTGAACTCGTCGTACCCGAAGCTCTCCCAGACGCGGGCCAGCGGGCCCTGGACGTGTGCGGCGTCGACGTCGATCGTCGCCGCGACGACGTGCGGCGCATCGGGGATCCGGGGAGCGGCCGGTGGGAACGGGCCGAGGGCCGTCCGTCCGGTGTGGACCGGTGTGTCGGTGGTCATCGTCGCGTGACCTCTCTGCCCGGGGGGATCGGGCTGCCTCACGGTCGGCCGGGCCGGCTGCCGGCGCCGGCCGTCCTGGCTGAGTGGAGGCTCCGAGTCTGCTCCGGCATTTCGTTTACTGTCAATGACTTACTGTTTACAATCTACAGAGGGATTCGGGCGGCGGTAGGGTTCGATCCGTGGAAACTGCGTTGGGGAGGTGGTCGGCGTGATGCCCGACGACGTCGTGTCGCTGCCGTCGCAGCGCGCTCTGGGCGACCTGGTCACCGATGTGTTGCGGGAGATGATCACCGGCGGCAGGTTCCAGCCCGGCCAGCACCTCAAGGAGACCGAGCTCGCCGAGGCGCTCAAGGTGAGCCGCGGGCCGATCCGGGAGGCGTTGTCCCGGCTCGAGGAGGAGGGACACGTCGAGCTGCGGCGGCATCGCGGCGCGTTCGTCAGCACGCTGACGAGGACCGACGTGGAGGAGGTGCACACCCTGCGCGGCGCGATCGAGCGACTGGCCGCGGGCCGCGCGTGCACCCGGATGCAGGGTGCCGGCTTCGCCGAGATGGACGCGGTGCTGGAGCAGATGAAGAGCGTCGACACGAAGATCGTTCCGGAGGACGCGGTCCGGCTGGACCTGCAGTTCCACGACATCATCTACGCGTACTGCGACCACGCCCGCGTGCAGCGCGTCTGGGAGTCGATCCGCGGACAGGTGACCGTCTTTCTGCGGGCGCGGAACGCGAGTTTCCCGGATTTCCTCGACGTCGGTTACAAGGAGCACAAGGAGTTGCGCGACGCCCTGGCCCTCGGCGATCCGCAGGCTGCCCAGGACGGCATCGACAAGCACATCCTCGGTGCGTACGAACGCCTGAAACGCCTCAACCTCCCGGACCGCTGAACCGCGGCGCCCAAGTGTCGCGCGCGGGTTTCCGCCGGTTCCGGAATTAGTTCCGGAACCGGCGGGGGGTGTTGGTGGGGGTTTGTCGCGACCTAGAGTCTGGCCTGCTGTGTAAGGGCTTTCCGTGTCGGCGATGGAGGGTTTGTGAGGCGGACTCTGAGTTTGGCGGCAGTGGTCGGGGTGGTGGCGGCCGGGTTGGCTGCCGGAGGTGGGCCGGCGATGGCACAGCGCGGCGCGGTGGTGCAGGGGACGTACTCGAGCGGGACTGCGCACAGGTGGGAGCCGCTGCCGTCGACGTACGTCGGGAACGACGGGCCGGCCGACACGACGGTCGTGGTGGATCCGAGTGTCAGCAGGCAGCAGTACACAGGGGTCGGCTTCTCGCTCGACGAGACCAGCGTGTCGAACCTGTGGAAGCTGACACCGGCCGAGCGGGAGCGCGCGATCCGGCTGCTCGCGGACCCGAAGACCGGCGCCGGGTTCGACCGGTTCCGGTTGACGATCGGCAGCCCGGACCTGATCGAGCACCTGCCGTTCTGGTCGTACGACGAGTTGCCGGCCGGCGTCAGCGAGGACCGGAACCTGAAGTACTTCTCGATCCAGCGCGACGTCGACCTGCACATCGTCGACACCGTGAAGCTGATCCAGAAGTACAACCCGCGGGCCACGTTCTTCGCGTCGGCGTGGAGTGCGCCGGCGTGGATGAAGACCAACAACCGCTTCACCGGTGAGGTCGCGCTGAAGCCGGGCAGTACGACGTCGTACTACCAGGTCGGCAAGCTCCGCGACGACTGCATCGACGTGTTCGCGAAGTACTACGTGAAGTACCTGCAGGCGTACGCGAAGCACGGGATCAAGGTTGACGCGCTGACGCTGCTCAACGAGCCGGGCATTGACGTGGTGTACCCGGCGATGGACATCAGCGTCGAGCAGCAGCAGAAGCTCGCTGTCGCCATCAAGCGTGAGGTACGGAAGGCCGGGCTGCGGACGGACCTGTACGTGCACGACTTCAACTTCTGGGACTGGCGCGATCCGAACAGCACCGAGACGAAGAACTACTACCGGATCTTCAATGATCCGCAGACCCGGAAGGCGGCGGACGCGATCGCGTTCCACCCGTACTGGGGAGACCCGACGGTGATGCGGGACGCCTTCGAGGAGTTCGGAAAACCTGTGCACATGACGGAAACGAGCGATCTGAATCCGGAAACGATTCTGAACTATTTCCGGCTCGATGCCTCGTCGTACGTCCTCTGGGCGCAGACCACCGACCAGGACGGCGGCACTCTGCACTGGACGCCGGCCCGGGACAACAACGTCGACTGGGAAGAGGTCGGCCGGACGACGAAGTGGCCGAACCGGTTGGTGACCGTCGACACGACCACGAAAACGTTTTCGGTGCGTTCCGAGCTGTCCGCGATGGGCCAGTTCGCGAAGTACCTCGGTCCGGAGCACACCCGTGTCGAGTCGAGCGGTACGGCGAACGGAGTCAGCAACGTGGTCTTCAAGGACCGTGCGGACAACTTCGTCGCAATCGTTGGGAACTCCAACACCACCGCCACCAAGGTGCGGATCACGCTTGCGGGCAAGTCGTTCACGGTCGCGGTCCCGGCCGGTGCGTACGCGACGTACCGCTGGCACGGCGACGTTCCGCGGCACAGTCATGCACCTGAGTTCCAGGGCGTACCGGAGGTGACGGCCGACCAGTACCAGACCACCCAGTTCCAGTTGCGGGCGACCGATCGGGACAAGGACCGCCTCGGGTACTACGCCACCGACCTGCCGGCGGGCGTGACTCTGGACGGGAGCACCGGGCTGGTGAGTATTCATCCCACGGTTGCCGGGGAGCAGGACCTGAAGTTCCACGTGACGGACGGCGCGGCGCATGACGATGTCACGGTGCATCTGACCGTACGGCCGCACGGTGCGCCCGCGGGGGAGAAGATCGAAGCGGAGTCGTACGTCGCGCAGCACGGTTGGACCGAGGGCGGTGCCGAGTTCATCGAGAGCAACGCGGCCGCGAGTGGCGGGAAGAACGTCGGATGGACGGCGGCGGGGAACTGGCTGCAGTACCGCGTCGACGTCGCGCAGGGTACGTACAACCTGGAGCTCCGGGTCGCGAACGGCAGTGGTGCGGTGGCCCCCGACGCGATCTCGATCCGCGATGCGACCGGCGCCGTGCTGAGCAAGGTGACGGTCCCCGACACCGGCGGGTGGGCCAACTACCAATCGATCAGCACCCCGATCACCCTCCCCGCCGGCGACCAGCAACTCACGATCTACTGCGAAACCGGCAACTTCAACCTCGACTACCTCCGCCTCACCACCTGACCCCGCCCAAAGACGGCGCCGAGTGCGGTTGCCGAGGTGAGTGAAACGTGTCAATGTTGGGTGGGCAGTGTGGGGTGGAGTGCTGCTGGCGAAGCGGGTTTGTGGATTGAAACGTGAGGAGCGGTCAGTGACGCGTGTTGCCTTCCTGCATACCGGGGCGGTGGTCATCCCGACGTTCGCGACCCTCGCCGCGGAGCACCTGCCCGGCGTCGAGGTGCAGAACCTGCTCGACGACAAGATCGTCGCCGACCTCGGGCGGGGTGGCGCCGCGGATCAGGTCGGGCAACGGCTCGCGGACCTCGGTGACGCGGCGGTCGCGGCCGGTGCCGAGGCGGTGATGTTCACCTGCTCCTCGATCTCGCAGTACGCCGGTCCGCTGGCGGAGCATCTCGGCGTACCGGTGTATCGCGTCGACGAGGCGATGGCTGACGAGGCCGTACGGACCGGTGAGCATGTCAGCGTGATTGCAACGCTGGCGACCACCGTGCAGCCGACCGCGGCGCTGCTCCGCGAGCGCGCTGGGCTCCAGGGGCGCGACGTTCAGATCGACGAGGTCGTCGTGGACGGCGCCTTCGAGGCGGCTGTCGCCGGGGACCGCGCTCGTCATGACGAGCTGATCGCAGCAGCCATCAAGGAAGCCGCCGGCGACGTGGTGGTCCTCGCACAGGCGTCGATGGCGTCGGCGGCCGACGGAGCGGACCGCCCCGTCCTCACCAGCCCAGAACGCGGCATCCGCCGCCTCGCCGAAGCCCTTAGCTGACTCAGCGCGGCGCCCGCCGCCGCACGGAAACCTCAGCTGACTCGATCACGACCGCGATGCTAGGCCGTCCACCAGGCAACTAATGCGCGGCGAGGCGGCCGGCGAGGCGTTCGTGCCGCTCGGCGCTGGCCGCGTTGAGGCCGATGATCCGGACCTTCTTGCCGTACCGCTCGTACTTCGTGGTGATCGCATCCAGCGCCGCCACACTCGAGGCGTCCCAGATGTGTGAGTCGGTCAGATCGATCACGACCTCGTCGGGATCCCCGCGATAGTCGAACTGGTGCAAGATGTCGTTGCTGGAAGCAAAGAAGAGCTCCCCACTGATCCGGTACGTCTTCGTGCCGCCGGCGACCTCACCGGACACCTCGGTGAAGTGCGCGACCCGGCGCGCGAAGGCCACCATCGCGACCAGTACGCCGACCACGACACCGATCGCCAGGTTGTGCGTGGCGACCACGACGACGACCGTCGAGAGCATCACCGCGGTCTCGCTGCGCGGCATCCGGCGCAGGGTTCGCAGGCTGTGCCAGTCGAACGTACCGACCGAGACCATCACCATCACCGCGACCAGCGCGGCCATCGGGATGTCGCCGACCAGGTCGCCGAGGCCGACCACCAGGATCAGCAGGAAGGTGCCGGCCAGGAACGTCGAGATCCGGGTCCGGCCGCCGGAGCCGCGGACGTTGATCATCGTCTGGCCGATCATCGCGCAGCCGCCCATGCCGCCGAACAGCCCGGTGATGACGTTCGCCGTGCCCTGGCCCCAGGCCTCGCGGGTCTTGTTCGACGGGGTGTCGGTGACGTCGTCGACGAGCTTGGCGGTCATCAGGGATTCGAGCAGGCCGACGAGCGCCATCGCGAGGGCGTACGGCGCGATGATGCGGAGCGTGTCGAGGTTCCACGGGACGTTCGGGAAGAACAGGGACGGGAGGCTGTCCGGCAGCTTGCCCTCGTCGCCGACGGTCGGTACCTGGAAGCCGCTGACGGCCACGACCAGTGTCACGACCAGGATCGCGATCAGCGGCGCCGGGACGGCCTTGGTCAGGCGCGGCAGGAACACCATGATCACGATGCCGGCGGCCACCAGCGGGTACACCAGCCATGGCACGTGCAGCAGATGCGGCAGTTGCGCGAGGAAGATCAGGATCGCGAGCGAGTTGACGAAGCCGACCATCACCGAGCGCGGGATGAAGCGCATCAGGCGGGCGACCCCGAGCAGGCCGAG
>DASSDE010001046.1:0-9102 GCA_035697365.1 Kribbella sp.
GTCGGTCGGGTAGCCGTGGCGCTCGGCGTAGCGCAGGTACATCCGCTGGAGCATCTCGGCGAAGTCCGCGGCGTCGACACCGCCGGCGCCGGAGCGGATCGTCACCAGCGCCTCGCGCTCGTCGTACTCACCGGACAGCAGCGTGCGGACCTCGAGGGACTGGATCGACTTGGCGACCGAGGCCATCTCCTTCTCGGCCTCGGTCAGGCTGTCCGCGTCGTTCTCCTCGCGGCCCAGCTCGACCAGCGCACCGACGTCGTCGAGCCGGCTGCGCAGGTTGGTCACCCGCTCGACGTCGGCCTGCAGACTGGACAGCCGCGACGTCACCTTCTGCGCGTTCGCCTGGTCGTCCCAGAGATCCGGCGCAGCGACCTGCTCGCCGAGTTCGTCGATCTCCTTGCGCAACGCAGGAAGATCGAGCACTTTCTCGATCGAGGTCATCGTCGCGTCGAGCTGCTTCAGCTCCGCGTCAAAATCCAGTCCAGCCACAACCAAGCAGCTTAGCTCAGGCCAGACCTCGACGAAGAACGGCAAAGATCTCGGCCACTGCCGCCTCCAGCTCGCGCTGGGCCTGTTCGAGCTCCGCGGGGCCGGCTTCATCGGGCAGGACGGTCATCAACTTCTCCTCGAGCACCTTCTGCGCGGCGGCGTACAGGGCCGCCGTCAGCCGGTTGCGGAGGTGGTCCGGCGTCCGTTCGTCGAGCGCCTCGGTGAGCGATCGCTCGAGCTCCTCGGCGGTGAGCCGGCGCCTGGCCAGCAGCGCCGGGCTGCCCTCGATCGTACGGACGAACTGCTTCCAGGTCGCCAGATGCCCCACGTCGAGCCGGCTGCGGGTCTCGTTCAGGTATTGCGTCTCCAGCACCTCAACCGGATCAGCGTCCGCCGGCGCCTCCCGGATCGCCCGCGCCGGCCCGGTCCACCACCCCCGCTCGTCGAAGAACAGATCCTCCTTGGCCGGGAAGTGGTTGAACACGGTCTGTACGGCGACATCGGCGGCCCGGGCCACCTCCGCGACCGTCACCGCGTCGAACCCGCGCTCGAGGAACAGCGCGGTCGCGACGTCCGAGATCGCCTGCCGCGTCTGCTGCTTCTTCCGTTCCCGCCGCCCGAGCTCCATTGCGCCGACTCTAGTGGATCTGCTTTACTCATTCCATTGTTGTAGTCACTACATTTTTGGAGCACATCCAATGACAATTCTCGTCACCGGCGGTCGCGGCGCGATCGCCCGCGCCGTCACCGGCAGCCTGATCGCGGCCGGCCAGGACGTCCGCGTCGCCAGCCGCGAGCCATCCGCCGTCCCGTCGGCTGTCGCGTACGACGCCGCCGACCCGGTGCCCGCCCTCCGCGACATCAGCCAGGTCTTCCTGTACTCCGATCCGTCGACCGCGTCGGCCTTCGCAGCCGCCGCCGAGGCCGCCGGCGTGAAGCAGGTCGTCCTGCTCTCCTCATTGTCATCGCTCGGCGGCCCTGAGGATCCGCACGCGAAGACCGAGCAGGTGATCGCCCAGGGCTCGTACGCGACGACCCGTCTGCAGCCCGGCGCGTTCATGAGCAACGCGAAGTACTGGGCGCACCAGATCCGCGCAACCGGCCAGATCCGGCTGCCGTACCTCGACGCCGAGGAAGCACCGATCCACGAACTCGACATCGCCGACGCCGCCGTCCGGATCCTCCTCGACGGCCCGGGCACCGACCACGACGGCCGCGGGTACCCGATGACCGGCCCGGAGTCGATGACCCGTCGGCACCAGATCGCCCTCATCACCGAGATCACCGGCGTACCGATCGAGGCCGTCGAGCTCACGCCCGACCAGGCCCGCGCCGAGCTGCAGATGCGCGACGAAGGCCAACGCGAAACCCTGCTGGCCTACTGGGCCTCCCGCGTAGGCACGCCCGCCCGCATCGAACCAGCCATCACCCACCTGACCACCCAGACCCCCCGCCCCTTCACCACCTGGCTAACCCAAAACCCGACCCTCTTCGCCTAACGGATCGGGACTATGGCGGCGGCTTCGGAGGCCAGGGCTGTGGAGCCGGGGAAGCCGGGGGGACGGAAGGGGAGTTGGGTGGTGGAGGTGAGGCGGACGGTCACCGTGGTGCCCTCGACGTCGACGGACCAGTCGAGGTCGTCGAACCTGTTGCTGGCAGCAACATCATCGAGGTAGTCCGCGGTCAGCTGCCGCGCCTGGTCCGGGTCGATCGCGGCGTTCCCGCCGGCGCCCGGCTGCGCGTAGACCGCCGCCAGACCGTTCGCGGCCGCGAGCACCGCACCGTCCGCGGTGGAGTCGAGATCCCGGCGGACCAGAAACGCCTTCGAGATATCGGTGACCACGACAACCATCAACAGGATCACCACGGTGAACCCGATGATCAACACCGTCATCTGCCCTTGCTCGCCGCGCTTCCGCCCAGCACGTCGACTCATCCGTCGCCCCTGGCCTCGCGGTAGTCGCCGAACGCCTCGGTGTGCGAGGCGCTGATCCGGATCGCGGGCGGTTCGCCGCCGAGCGCGTCCGGGATCAACGGCAGCCGTACCTTCGTCTCGAGGCTGACCGTCACGGTCGAACCGGGCTGCAGGCAGGCCGGGTTGCAGCTGATCGTGAGCTCGTCCTCGGTGAGCTCCATGCCTTGGTCCTTCATCGCCAGCCGCGCTGCGTCGAACGCGCGCGCTCGCGCCTGGTCCTCCGACACCCCGTCCGGCACGATCACGAACGCGCGCCCGGCCGCCCGCGTCGCCGCAGTCGCGCCGTACGACGCCCGCTGCACGTCGAACACCCCGAGCATCATGTACACCAGCGGAACCATCAGCAGGATCGCCAGCCAGGAGAACTCCACGACAGCGCTCCCCCGCTCGTCCCGAGCCCGCCGAACAGCAAAGGCGCGTATCCGAGCACGAACGCCCGCTCCGCGACTCGGTTCGGGCTTCATTCGCCGGTCTCCTTGACCGCGTGCCCCTGGACGCTGAACGAGATGCCGGGTCCCCACAGACCCAGCGGGGGCATGTGCGCCTTGACGGACACCTCGACGCCGGGCTGGCCGTCGATGTCGGTCGCCTCCGCCGACACCGAGTCGATCAGGCCCTGCGTCACCACACCGTCGATCAGGTCGCGGGTACGTGACGCACCGTCGGCCGGTGCCCGGTTGAGCACGGCCGCGTAGTGCGCCCCTTCGGACGCGGCGGCGGTCACGGTGTTGCGTACGTACAGGAACAGGCCGACCTGGAGGATGCCGAGGAACAACGGCACCAGGATCGTCGAGACCAGAACGAAGTCGACGACAGCCGATCCCCGCTCGCCGCGGGCTCGCGGCATCACCGGCTACTTGTTGCTGACCGACGAGAGCGCGTCCCGGAGCATGTTGGCGAGCTGGTCGCCGGCCAGCTTCCAGATCGCGACGACCAGGCCGGCCGTCATCACGGTGATCAGCACCCAGCCGGGTACGTCGCCGCGCTCCTTCCGCGCCGGACGTGGCTTCAGCAGCAACGTCAGGAACAGCCTCGTCAGGTGTAGGGACATGACCTCTCCTCGATTCATCCGGCGATCAGCCGGATTCCGACAGCGCCCGGGTAGAAGGCGAACGCGATGGTCACCGGAAGGACCAGGAAGATCACCGGGACCATCATGGCCACCTCACGGCGGGCGCCGGACTCGATCAGCTCGCGACGCCCCGCTTCCCGGATGTCGCCGGCCTGCGCCCGCAGTACGTCGGCCAGCGGGGTGCCACGTTCCAGCGCCACCGCCAGCCCGTCCGCGAAGCGCGAGAGCGCCAGCAACCCGGTCCGGTCCGCGAGCGCATCGAGCGCGCGGACCAGTGTTGCTCCGGCCCTGGTCTCGGCCAGGACCCGTTTCAGCTCGTTGGCGAGCTCGCCACGCGACGACCGTGCGACGCGGTCGAGCGCGGCGGCCGGACCTTCACCGGCCGCGACCGACAACGCCAGCATCTCGGCGACGGTCGGCAGCTCGGCCAGCAGGCGCCGCTCACGCCGTCTGACCTGCGAGGTCAGGTACGTGTCGCGACCGAGCACCCCGGTGATCCCGAGCACCAGGCAGAACACCAGCAGCGCGACCGGATCTCCGAGGCCGACCGCGACCGCGACGATCGAGATCACCAGCCCGGCGCCGAAGGCGATCGCACCCCAGAGCAGCTGCTCGATCCGGAACTCCTCGACCGTCCGCTCCAGCCCGGCCCGCTGCATCCGCCGGCGGATCGTGTTCGCGCCGCCCAGGATCCGCTCCAGCCGTTGCGCGGCGGACCGCAGTGACGGACCGAACAACCGCAGGATCGCGTAGAACGGCGACCGCGAGTCGATCACGCCGACGAACACGTCCGGCGCCCCGAGATCCTGCAGGTACGGCGCGATCCGCTCGTCCACCGTGGGCTTGCGCAGGAACGGCAGCCGGAGCACGACGACCAGCAGCCCGGCGCCGAGCACCGCGCCGAGGAAACCACCGAGCAGCAGCGGACTCATCGCAGCACCCGCTCGGGCTCGGGCAACCGGCCGATCCGCAGCATCACCCGGTACGCGAGCACGCAGATGACGGCACCGGCAGCGATGATCAACGCACCGATCGGCGAGTTGTACCGCTGGATGACGTCGCCCTGGAACGACAGCAGCAGCAACACCAGCCAGGGCGCCGCGACCGCAACCCGCGCACCGTTCACCGACCACGACTGCCGGGACTCCAGCTCGGACCGGGTCCGAGCATCGTCACGCAGGAACGACGACAACGACCGCAGCAACCGGCCGAGGTCACCACCACCGACCTCGCGCGCGATCCGCAGCGCCTCCACGACGCGGTCGCCGACCGGATCGGCCAGTCGCGCCTTCAACCGGTCGAGCGACTCGGCGAACCGTCCGGTCGACGCGTAGTCCGCACCGAACCGCCGGAACGGCTCGCGCAGCGGCAACGGCCCGCGCTCGCCCACCTGGGCCAATGCCTCGGACAGCGACAGTCCCGCCCGGACCGCCGAGGCGATGTTGTCCACCACGTCCGGCCACAGCTCGCGGAACTCCGCCAGCCGCTTCCGCGCCCGCGACCGGACGAGCGCGATCGGCATCCAGCCTGCCATCAGCCCGAACACCACACCGACCGGCAGCGTCTTGGACACCACGAACATCAGCAGGAACGCGACCAGCGCCATGATCACGCAAGCTCCGACGAATGCACCGGGCGTCAGCCCCTCGATCCCCGCGCTCGCGAGCAGGTCCCGGCTCCGGCCGCGGATCCGCCCGTCCGAGCCGGGCGAGACCTCGGCCGGCGCCACGAACGATGCGATGATCAGCAGCAGGCCGACCCCGAAGAACAGTCCGATCAAGAGGCCCATCAGGCTCCGCCTCGCGGCAACTCGGTGAGCAGGCCGGCCACGTTGTACCCGGCTTGCTGGAAGCGTTCCGGGTGCGGCAACTGTCCCTCGGCCCGCCGCAGATAACCGTCATGGGTACTGAACAGGGTCTCGGTCTCGATCGCCTGCTCCTCCACCCGCCCGGTGACCGCGACGATCTCCCGGACCCGCCGCCGCCCGTCGGCCGCGATCCCGAGGTGCACGACGAGGTCGACGCAACCGGCCACGGTCGGCAGCACGAAGCGGGAGCCGATGTTCTCACCCGCCAGCAGCGGCAGCGTGCACATCTTGTTCAGCGCCTCGCGGGCCGAGTTGGCGTGGATCGTGCACATCCCGGGAAGGCCGCTGTTCAGCGCGAGCAGCAGGTCGAGGCACTCCTCACCGCGCACCTCGCCGACGATCACGCGGGACGGTCGCATCCGCAGGGACTCCTTCACCAGGTCCCGCAGGCGCACCTCGCCGGTACCCTCGAGACCTGCCTGGCGGGTCTGCATCGAGACCCAGTCGGGGATCGGCAGCTTGATCTCGAAGACCTCCTCGCAGCTGATCACCCGCTCGCTGCCGGGGATCGATCCGGCCAGGGCATTCAGCATCGTGGTCTTGCCGGCCTGGGTGCCGCCCGAGACGAGCACGTTGAGGCCGACGGCAATCGACGCCTCCAGCACGGCGGCCGCGTGCGGCGTCAGCGAACCGAGCTGGACCATGTCGCTCAACCGGGTCGCGCGGACCGTGAACTTCCGGATGTTGACCGCCGCGTACCGCTGGGTGATACCGCCGAGGACGATGTGCACCCGGCTGCCGTCCGGAAGCCGCGCGTCGGTGAACGGCTGGGACACGTCGATCCGGCGGCCGGTCGTCTTCAGCATCCGCTCGACGAGGTCGCTGACCTCCTCCTCGGTCAGCACCGTCGTGGTCAGCTCGTGCCGGCCCTCGCGGGCGATGAACACCCGGCTGGGCTCGTTGATCCAGATCTCCTCGACGGCCGGGTCGTCCAGATAGCGCTGCAACGGCCCGAAGCCCGCAACCCGGTCGTGCACCTCACGGCTGACCGCCTCCAGGTCACCGATCGGCGGCACCACACCCGACAGGCTGCGCTCGTCGTACTCCCGGACGACGGTGGCGACGATCGCGTTCACGGCGCCCGGGTCGCGGAGCGGGTCGATGCCCTCGCGACGGACCAGGTCCCGCACCTGGGCGTCGATCAGCTCGATGGCACCGTTCCATCCCGAGCGGTGCGCGTCGAGCCTGTCCGCAGTCATCGATCTCCCCGTGAAAGTCCCGTCCGGCGACCACCCTCGGTCACCGTGCGTGACCCATCCTGTCAAGGGCGGGGCACCCGGCGCCACTCGCATCGGCCAACCCTGTGGATAACCGTGACACGCCGATGGCTCGCTCACCGTATCGGCCGCGTCACCGCGCGGTCCAGAAAACTGCAGGTTGTTGCAATTCCATAGGTAACAGAATCGCGACTCACGGCGTCGAACCGGGTGAAGGAAGGCGTCTGAGCACTCTGCGCCGTCGCGAGGAGGTGTTCGGCGGGGTGCAGCGCAAGGCGGAGGGTGAGGCTCGGAGTGGGGTTCTCCGTGCCTCATCCTCCAACGCCGCGATGTGCCCCGCCGAACACCCCGCAGTAGGCGCAGAGTGCTCAGGCGCCTTCCAAGACCTCGGGAGGGTGCTTTGACACGGTCGACGGACGATTTCGAGGAGTTCGCCAGGGCGCGAACGCCGCAGTTGTACCGGTCGGCGTGGTTGCTGGCCGGGGAGCACCACCTGGCCGAGGACCTGGTCCAGGAGACGCTCGCCAAGCTGTATCGGGCGTGGCGGCGGGTGGAGCAGACCGACAACCCGGCTGCGTACGCGCAGACCGTGCTCGCACGGACGTACATCTCCCAGCGGCGACGCAGGAGTTCGACAGAGCGACCTGTGGAGCGAACGCCCGACCGCGCTGACCAGCCTGGTGACCACGAACTCCGCCTGTCCCTGCTGCAGGCACTCGCCGAGCTCTCCCCGCTCGACCGAGCAGTGCTCGTCCTGCGGTACTTCGAGGACCGCAGCACGGAGCAGGTCGCGTACGACCTCGGCAAGAACACCGGTGCGATCAGAACGCGCACGTCACGCGCACTGAGCCGGCTACGCGCGGTGCTGGGTGACGAAGCCGTACATCTGGCCGCACTATGATCCGGGAGCCCCGCCAATGAACAACCTTCACGACAGCCTCCCGGATCTGATGCACCGGGCCACTGAGGACCTCTCCCCAGCCACAGCCGAGCTGGTTGCCCGCGGCATCCGCCGCGGCAAGGTGCTACGTCGCCGCCGTACCGTGCTGGCCGCTCTATCCGGAGCCACCGCAGTACTGGCCACAGTCGGCGTCCTGATCGGCAGCAACCAGCTCCGTAGCGCGCAGATGCAGCCGGCCAGTACGCCTGCGGTCACAACGCCGTCGACATACAAGCCCGCGCCACCTGTGACACCTGCACAAACATTGGCGACCTTGACCGACCTCTTGCCAGCAGGGCTGACCCCCTCCAACTCCACCACGTCCGGCGGCTACGGGCTCGGCACGAACAACGCCACAGTCATGCTGGACGATGGCGGCGGCGCCTCGCTGCTCACCCTGAGCATCACCACCGCAGACGCGGTCACCGACTGCAACCCGTTCCCACCGGGCTCCTGCACGATCCAGAAGGACCGCAGCGTGCACGTGGTGTACGACAACCAGCTGCTGTACCCGGACGGCCCGAACCCCGGCGGCGTCCGGCAGACGACCGTGGAGCTGTTCCGGCCGAACGGCACGCAGATCAGTCTCACCAACTACAACGCCACCAGTGAGAAGACCCGGCACACCCGACAGGCTCCGCTGCTGACAGCTGCTGGCGCAGATCGCTCGTAGCGGCCGGTGGGTGTTCCCGCCTCGCCAGTCCGCGCGTTAGCGGTGGACGAGCGTGTGCTCGAAGGAGTACCGGCTGGCGCGGTACAGGTGCGCGCCGTACTCCACGGGCTGCCCGTGGTCGTCGTACGTGATGCGGGTGGTCGCGAGAAGTGGTGAGCCTGGCTCCTCCGCCAGCAGCCGCCCCTGCTCGACTGTTGCCGGTACGGCGGAGATGGTCTGGTGCGCAACCTTCAGCCGGACGCCCTCGGCGCGGAGTAGTTGGTAGAGCCCACGCTCGGCCAGTGTGGCCGGATTGGTCTCGAGCATCTCCGGTGGTAGCCAGTTGCGCATCAAGGCGAGCGGTTCGCCGTCGGCCCGGCGGAGCCGTTCCAGCCTGAGTACGCGGTCGCCCTGCTCGCACTGCAGCGCGGTAGCGACCTCCGGGGTCGCGGGCGAGATGCCGAAGCGCAGTACCTCGGTCTCCGGCTTCCGGTGCGCTGCCGCGAGGTCGTCGTACAGGCTGGTCAGCTCGAGCGACCGGCGTACCTGTCCGGAGCTGCCGACTACCTGCGTGCCGACACCACGCTTACGGACCAGGAGGCCCTGGTCGACCAGTCGGGCGATCGCCTGCCGCACGGTGGGGCGGCTGAGCCCGTACGCCTCTGCCAGGTCCACCTCGTTGCTGAGCCGGGACCCGACGGGCAGCTCACCGCCCTGGATGGCCGCCTCGAGCTGCTGCGCCAGCTGCACGTGCAACGGCGTGCGGCTGTTCCGATCGACCTGGACCTGGACGGTACTCATGGGCTCATCCTGAAGGCTGGACCGGAATCCGTCGACCCACCATCGCGATTTGATCACACCTGCTCGGCGCGGCGCGGGCGATGAACGTT
>DASSDE010001047.1:0-8177 GCA_035697365.1 Kribbella sp.
GAGTGCCTCGCGCTCGTCGCCGAACGACACCGCCACTGTCTCCGCGCCCGCGTCGACCAGTTCGTGAGCCATCGCGACCACCGGTTCCGGATCGCCACTCGACCAGTCGAGTCGCGTGCCGACCTTGACGCTGCGGTCGCCGTACGAACGCAGCTTGGCAACTGCGGTGGCGAAGCCGGCGCCGTCCAGGCCCAGCCCCTGCCACTCATCGCCGAACCGCGCCGCTCGACGCAGCGCGGGCACCGTCGTCCCACCGATCATGACCGGCAGCGGCGCGCGTGGGGCCGGTTCGAACACCCCGCCGCGGTCCCGGCCCTCGAACAGGTCCCGGACGATCGCGAGCGCCTCGTCGGTTCGGCGGCCGCGTTCCTCGAAGACGGCTCCGACTGCTGCGAATTCGTCGGCCGACCAGCCCGCTCCGATGCCGAGAACGAGCCGCTCGCCGGATAGCCGATGGAGCGTCGCGGCCTGCTTGGCGACGACGTACGGGCTGCGCATCGGGAGGACGAGCACAGACGTACCGAACCGGATCCGGGTGGTACGAGCGGCGAGGTAGCCGATCGTCACGAGCGGCTCGTACACACCGCCGTACGTCGAGCCGAACTCACCTGGCGGCAGGAGGTGGTCCGGTAACCACGCTGTGCCGTAGCCGAGCTCTTCGGCGGCGATCGCCAGTTCGACGAGTCGTTCGGGAGCCATCGCTGCGGATTCGTCCGGGAGGACCACTTGAAGTTCGGCCATGGGTCGAACCTAAGGCAGTGATCGGGGCAGATGGCCGGTGTAGGTCGGGATGACGGACTTGGGGAGCGGGCCTTTGATGCGGGTGGGCTCTTGTTGTTGTTCGTGGGCGTGGGCCAGGAGGCCGACCGAGCGGGAGAGGATGAAGAGGCCGCGGGCGAGTTCGGCGGGGAGGCCGAGCTCGGCGTAGATCGTTGCGGTGGCGCCGTCGACGTTCATCGGGATCGGGGCCAGGGCTGATTCCAGGGCGAGGGCAGCGTCGAGGTGCCGGCCTTCGATGGTGCCGTCGGCAACTGCTTGCCGGGCGGCGGCGATCAGCGGGTCGCGGCGCGGGTCGCGGGGGTGGAAGCGGTGGCCGAAGCCGGGGACGTACGCCTTGCGTGCCTTGTACGACGCGACCAACTGCTGCGCCGCGGACTGCGGGTCCGTGCCGGCGTCGATCGTTGCGCGCAGTTCGTAGAGGACCTGCAGGCATTGTTGCCCGGCGCCACCATGGACGTCGCCGAGCAGGTTGACGCCGGTGGCGATCGCGTTGTTCAGTGCGAGGCCGCAGGACGCTGCCATCCGGGCCGCGGCGATCGACGGCGCTTGCGGACCGTGGTCCACCGCGGCGACCAGTGTCTGCTCGAGCAGGCGCGCCTCCCCCGCGGTTGGCAGTTCACCACGAACCATCAACCAGATCATCTGCGGGAACGTCACCGCCCCGATCAGCTCCTCGATCCCGTACCCGTGGAACCGGATCACCCCCGGCGCAATGTCCGAGATCCCCGTAGCCCACCAATCCGCACCCTCAGCCTGATCGCGCGCAGTTTCGTCTGTCATGTGGCTCCTTGGGAGCGTAGTTCGGCGATCTGTTCGGGGGTGTAGCCGAGGTCGGCGAGGATCGCCTCGGTGTGCTCGCCCAGGCGTGGTGGCCGGGTCGACGGGCCGACCGGGCTTCCGTCGACGTGGACGCTGCTGCCGAGCACCCGGAGCTCACGGTCGCGGCCGTCCGGCATCTCCACCGTGTGCAGCAACTGCCGCTCCGCCAACTGCGGCAGCGCCAGCGTCTCCGGCACGGTCAGCACCGGCGCGACCGGTACGCCGGACTCCCCCAGCAACTCGTCCCAGTACGCCGCCGGCTGCTCCGACAGTGTCTTCTCCAGCTCCTCCCGCAGCTCCGCCCGATGCGCCTTCCGGGCTTCTCGCGACCCGAACCGCGGATCGTCGACCAGTTCCGGGCGGCCGAGCAACGTGCACAGTTCGACGTACTGCTCCTGCTTGTTGGCCGCGATGTTCAGCGCCCCGTCCGCGGTCCGGAACGTCCCGGACGGCGCCGATGTCGCGTTCTCGTTGCCCATGGCACCGGGTTGGCGACCTGCGACCAGGTAGTCCGAGACCACCCAGCCCATCGCCGCAACCGCCGTCTCCAGCATCGACACGTCCAGGAACGTCCCGGCCCCGGTCCGGCCGCGCTTCACCAGCGCCGCCGAGATCGCGAACGCGGCCGCGTACCCGCCGAGCGTGTCCGCGATCGGGAACCCGGTCCGGATCGGCGCGGTCTCCGGCGTCCCGGTGACGCTCATGATCCCCGACAGCCCCTGGATGATCTGGTCGTACGCGGGCCGCCCGCGCATCGGGCCGGTCTGCCCGAACCCCGACACCGCGCAGTAGACCAGCCCCGGGTTGAGCGACCGCAACGCGTCGACCGAGAACCCGAGCCGCTCCAGCACCCCGGGCCGGAAGTTCTCCAGGAGTACGTCAGCCTCACGTACGAGCCGTTCGAACACCTCGCGCCCGAGAGTCGACTTCAGGTTGAGGGTGAGAGATCGCTTGCCCGAGTTCTGCGCGAGGAAGGAGACACCGAGCCCGTCCTTGGACAGCTCCGGGTCGCCGCCGAGGTTGCGCGCCAGATCCCCCGAGCCCGGCACTTCCACCTTGATCACGTCGGCACCCATCAGTGCCAGCTGATAGCCCGCGAACGGTCCCGCCAGAACGTTGGTCAGGTCCAGCACCCGCACGTCCGCCAGCAGATCAGGAACCACTGAAACCGCTCCACCCGGTACGCATGATCGTTTCGGCGCACCTGCGCACGGCGTGCACGTACGACGGCAACCGGTCGTCGCTGAACCTGGTCGTCGGGCCGCCGATGGCGATCGCGGCGACGACCCGGCCGTCGGCGCGCCGCACCGGAGCCGCGACCCCGGACGCGCCGAGTTCACGCTCGCCGTGACTCACCGCGAACCCGCGGGCGCCGGCGTCGGTGACCGCGGCGCGCAGCCGCTTCGCGAACCCCGGCTGCCGGGGCGCCTCCAGCGCGAGCTCCTCGATCAGGGACGGATCGGCGTCGAGCACCGGTGGATCGGTGAGCAGCACCTTCGACGCGGCGCCGCCCCACAGCGGCATCGACGAGCCGACGACCACCATGTGCCGGACGCTCAGGGAACCCGGCGCCTGCGCGAGGCAGACCCGCGTCCGGCCGACCCGGATGTACAGGTTGGCGGTCTCGCCGGTGTCCGCGGACAGCTTGCCCATCGACGCCCGGACCGCCGGCGGGATCTCCATCGTCGCGCTGCTCAACCGCGACCAGCGCAGGAAGCCCGGTCCGATCGCGTACTTCCCGGGGCCGGTCGCCGCCACCAAACCGCGCTGTTCGAGCGTGGTGACCAGCCGGAGCACGGTCGTCTTCGGCAGGCCGCTCGCCGCGGTCAGCTCGGCCAGCGTCCACGTCGGGTGCTCGTCGTCGAACCGCTCGAGCAGGTCCAGCGCCCGGTGCACGCTGCGTACTCCGTCCCCTTCACTCATGCGCCGACCTTAACGTCCCCGTACCGCACAATGGAATCTCTGTACCTCCTGGTGGAATGCTGCTACGGTCGCCGCACTTACCCCTCGCCCCCAGGAGGTAACTGCTCATGACTGGATCCCGCAGTGCGCTGGTCGCCGCGGGTCTTGCGCTCAGCCTGCTGCTGAGCGGGTGCTCGGCGTTGCAGAAGACGCTCGACGGCGGCAGCGTGGCCGGTGATTTCCCGAGCCGCAACGTCGAGATCATGGTCCCCGCCGCGCCTGGTGGTGGGTGGGACCTGACCGCCCGGCAGTTCCAGCACGTCGTCCAGGAGAAGAAGCTGCTCGGCGAACGCTCCGTGTCGGTGGTGAACGTGACCGGCGCCGGCGGCGCGGTCGGCATCTCCAAGCTGGTGACCAAGAACCGCAAGGACCCGCACACGCTGATGATCACCGGCCTGGTGATGGTCGGTGCGCTCACCCTGAACCAGTCCCAGATCACCGTCGCGGACACGACGCCGATCGCGACCATCACCGCCGAGCAGGAGGTGCTGGTGGTGAAGGCGGACTCACCGCTGAAGTCGCTCAAGGACCTGATCGACCTCTACAAGTCCGACCCGGCCAAGGTCAGCTGGGGCGGCGGCACGATCGGCGGTACCGACCACATCACCGCGGGCACGCTGGTGAAGGCGGCGGGCGCCGATCCGTCGAAGGTGAAGTACATCAGTTACTCCGGCGGCGGCGAGGCGACCGCGGCGATCCTGTCCGGCGACGTGACGGTCGGCATCTCCGGGCTGAGCGAGTTCGAGGAGCAGATCTCCGCGGGCAAGATGCGAGTGCTGGCCACCTCTGGTGCCGAGCCGACCACGCTCGACGGCAAGCAGCTCCCGACGATGAAGGCCGAGGGGTTCGACGCCGAGGTGCAGAACTGGCGCGCGATCGTCGCACCGCCCGGCATCCCGGCCGCCGACAAGCAGCGCCTGATCGACTTCGTCACCACGGTGAACCAGTCCCCCGAATGGGCCGAGATCCGGAAGAAGAACGGCTGGACCGACTTCTTCAAGACCGGTGCCGAGGCAACCAAGTTCATCACCGAAGAAACCACCCGAGTCCAGGCCCTCGAGAAGGAATTGGGAATCATATGAGCACCACGACGAAGGCCTCGGAGGTGGAGGTCGAGGCGTCCCGGTTGGTACGGATCATTGCCGCGCTGGTGCTGATTGTGCTGAGTGCGACGTTTCTGGTGGGCGTGTTCGGCATTCGGAGTCCGAAGGGGCTGGACCCGGCGGGGCCGCGGTTCTTTCCGTTGCTCGTGACCGGTGCGTGGCTCGTGCTGTCGGTGGCATATCTGTTCGAGGGGCTTCGGGCGTCCAAGGCGGCTCCCAAGGAGTCGGATCGCAGTTGGTTCGAGCCGGTCGCGGTCTCGGTGCTGCTGATCCTGTACGCCGTTCTGGTCGTACCGCTCGGCTACCTGATCGCGACCGCGTTGCTGTTCTTCGCGGCGGCGCGGGTGCTGGGCAGCCGGCAGGTCGTACGGGACGTGATTGTGTCCGTCGTACTCGCGGTCGTCGTGTACGTCGCGTTCACGCAGTTCCTCGACATCTCGCTGCCGGGAGGGGTGCTCGGACTGTGATCGGACTGGCGGTCTTCGGCGAACTGCTGCACGGGTTCGGCACCGTACTGGACCCGATGAACCTGCTGTGGGCGATCCTCGGCGTCACGCTCGGCATGCTCGTCGGCATCCTGCCCGGGATCGGGCCGGCGCTGACGATCGCGCTGCTGCTGCCGATCACCTTCAACTTCTCGGACCCGATCGGCGCGTTCATCATGTTCGCCGGCATCTACTACGGCGCGATGTACGGCGGGTCCACGACCTCGATCCTGATCAACACCCCCGGCGAGTCGGCCTCGGTGGCGACCGCGATCGAGGGCCACAAGATGGCGCTCAAGGGTCGCGCACGGGCGGCACTGGCGACCGCGGCGATCGGCTCGTTCGTCGCCGGGACGATCTCGACCGTGCTGCTGACCTTCGTGGCGAAGCCGATCGGGAACCTGGCCGGGCACTTCCAGGCGACGGACTACTTCGCGATCACGCTGCTCGCGATGGTCGCGGTGACCGCGCTCGTCGGGCATTCGATGGTGCGCGGCCTGATGTCGCTGGTGGTCGGGTTGTTCCTCGGGCTGATCGGGCTCGACAGCCTGTCCGGCGCGCCGCGGTACACGTTCGGTACGTTGCGGTTGCTGGACGGGATCGACGTGGTGATCGTGATCGTCGGGCTGTTCGCGATCGGCGAGACGTTGCACGTGGCCTCGAAGTTGCGCTCGACGCCCGAGCGTCCCGCCGTACTGGAGAAGGGCC
This sequence comes from Kribbella sp., assembly GCA_035697365.1. Classification (GTDB taxonomy): domain Bacteria; phylum Actinomycetota; class Actinomycetes; order Propionibacteriales; family Kribbellaceae; genus Kribbella. The sequence continues at coordinate 5,858 of DASSDE010001047.1, forward strand.
GGCTACGCACCGGGTACCTGAACAAGTCGGACTGGGGCCGGTCGTGGAGGCCGTGGTTGCGCGGCACCGCGCTCGGCTTCCCGTTCGGGGCGATCCCGTCCGGCGGCGCCGAGGTGCCGACCTTCCTGTCGTACTCGATCGAGCGGCGGCAGGCGCGGAAGAAGGGACACGACGAGTTCGGTGCCGGCGCGATCGAGGGCGTCGCCGGACCGGAGGCGGCGAACAACGCGTCCTTCTCGGGTGTGCTGGTGCCGCTGCTGACGCTCGGTCTGCCGACGTCCGCCACCGCGGCGGTGATGCTGGCGGCGTTCCAGATCTTCAACGTGCAGCCGGGACCGCAGCTCTTCGAGGACCAGAGCACGCTGGTCTGGACGCTGATCGCGTCGCTGTACATCGGCAACCTGATCCTGCTGATCATGAACCTGCCGCTGATCCAGATCTGGGTGCAGGTCCTCAAGGTCCCGCGACCGTTGCTGTACGCGGGAATCCTGGTCTTCGCATGCCTCGGCGTCTACTCGCTGTCCGGCTCCGGGTACGAGGTGCTGATGGCGCTGGCGATCGGTGTCGCCGGGTTCTTCATGCGGAAGCTGGACTTCCCGATCGCGCCGGTGATCCTGGGCGTGATCCTCGGGCCGACGATGGAGGAGCAGTTCCGGCGGTCGCTGGTGATCTCGAACGGGGACGCGAGCGTGTTCGTGACGCGGCCGTTGAGCCTGGTGATCATCGTGCTCACGGTGCTGGCGCTGTTCGTCCCGTACCTGCCGCGGATCGTCGCCCGGATCCGCGGCACCCGGCCGACCCGGGACCGGCTGTCCTTCGGCGAGGACGATTGATGGGAGAGTGGGCGCGTGAAGATTCTCGTCGGATACGTACCAACGCCCGAGGGTGAGGCGGCGCTGACCGCGGCGGCGGCCGAGGCCGAGCTGCGGCAGGCGTCGATCCTGCTGCTGAACACCAGCCGCGGCGACGCCTACATCGACGCCCGGTACGCCAACGCCGACGAGTTGGCCGCCGCCGAGGCGCGGCTGCGCGCACAGGGTGTCGAGGTCACCATTCAGCAGGCGCTGTCCGAGGGCGACGTGGCGGGCGAGCTGCTGAAGGCGGCTGCGGCGGAGGACGTCGGTCTGATCGTCCTCGGCCTGCGGCGCCGGAGTCCGGTCGGCAAGCTCATCCTCGGCAGCACCGCGCAGCGTGTACTGCTCGAGTCCCCCGTCCCGGTCCTCGCGGTCAAGGTCACTGCACCGCAGGACTGACGGATCTCCAGGCCATCACACTGTGCGCCTGCGGCGCCGCTCAGGCGTGGGACGCGGCGGGCGGGCGATTTGTGATGGCCTGGGCGTCCGGTAATCCGGGTGAGGCGCTGGGGTCGGCCGCCTAGACTGGAGGCGTTATGCCTGATGCCCGGACCGAGTCCCCGAGTCCTTCCCCAGCCCCCTCCCAGGACCCGGCGTCCCGCCGGCGCCGCCGCCGCGGCGGGAAGGGCAGGCCGGCAGCCGAAACACCACCCGGTGCCACTCCGACCGGCGAAGCACGCCGCGCACCCGCGGGAGCCGAGCGCGAGGAGTCCGCGGGAGCGGAGCGCGAGTCGCCCGATGAGCGTGCGGTGGCTAGTGGGCCGAGCCTCGCCGACGTGGCGGCGCGGTTGGAGGACCTGACGGCGTACGACCGGGAGATGCTCGGGCGGCGGTTGGAGCGGGTTCGGCGGACGAAGGAGGAGCGGAAACGCGCCAACGAGTTGCGCGCCGTGGTGACTGCCGTCGAGCAGGCGGAGCGACGCGTCGACCTCCGGCGCAACGCCGTACCGGAGATCACGTACCCGGCGGAGCTGCCGGTCAGCCAGCTGAAGGACGAGATCGCCACCGCGATCCGCGACCACCAGGTCGTGGTGGTCGCGGGCGAGACCGGCTCCGGCAAGACCACCCAGATCCCGAAGATCTGTCTCGAGCTCGGTCGCGGCGTGCACGGCATGATCGGCCACACACAGCCTCGCCGGCTCGCCGCGCGCACGGTCGCGGAGCGGATCGCGGAGGAACTCGGCACCGAACTGGGCGAGACGATCGGGTTCGCCGTCCGGTTCACCGACAAGGTCAGCGAACGTTCCCTGGTCAAACTGATGACCGACGGCATCCTGCTGAACGAACTGCAGCGCGACCGCGACCTCACCCGCTACGACACGCTGATCATCGACGAGGCGCACGAGCGCAGCCTGAACATCGACTTCATCCTCGGCTACCTCAAGCGGCTGCTCCCCCGCCGTCCGGACCTCAAGGTCATCATCACCTCCGCGACGATCGACCCGGAGCGGTTCGCGGCACACTTC